>CAZWWW010000432.1:0-3122 GCA_964637715.1 uncultured Phycisphaeraceae bacterium
GGGTAGACCCATGTTTCAATTCCCCCGTTTGCAACTCGTCCGAACGCGCAACGACTCGAAGGCGCTCCACCGGGTTCGCGGTTCCTGTATCATCATGGCGGGCTCGGGCATGTGTACCGCCGGGCGCATCAAACATCACCTGGTCAACAACATCTCCAAACGGGAATCCACGGTGGTGTTTGTGGGCTATCAGGCGCGCGGTACACTCGGGCGCCAGTTGATCGAGGGGAACGAAAAGGTGCGTATCCACGGTCAACCGCGACGGGTTCATGCGACCATCGCTCAGATTCACGGCCTGTCGGCGCATGCCGATCGGAGCGGTTTGCTGCGCTGGGTGGGTCATTTCAACAAACCGCGCCGGGTTTTTCTGGCGCACGGCGAAGAGGAGGCGGCGTCCTCACTGGCCACAGCGATCAGCGACGAGCAGGGATGGGACGTTGTTATTCCGGAGTTTCAGGAATCGTTTTCCTTGGACTAAGGACCTAATGCAGCGTCACAGCTTATTCTCTTAGGGTTCGTTGTGTGTGGCATGGGCAAGCAGCAGCTTGCTGGGAGGGCAGTCACGGGCAAACAAGTTTGCCCATGCCACTCAAAAAACAAGGTGTGACAAAGCACTGGTTCGGAGCGGTTCCATGACCATCGCTTATTTTGATTGCTTCAGCGGCGCGGGTGGCGACATGATCGTCGGCTCGCTGATTGACGCCGGCGCGGATGTCGACGCCCTGCGCGCAAGCATTGATGCGCTGGGCGTATCCGGTTACGCGCTCAGCATCGAGCGCATCACGAAACAGGGTTTCGCGGCCACGCGGTTCGACGTACGGCTCGACGAGGCCGCGCCGCAACCACACCGCCATCTAAAGCACGTCGTCGAGATTATCAACCGCGCGGCGCTTTCGCCCGCCGTGAAAGAGCGCGCGATCCGCGTGTTCACGCGACTCGCCGAAGCGGAAGCTTGCGTACATGGCACGTCGATCGAACAGGTCCACTTTCACGAAGTGGGCGCGGTCGACGCCATCATCGACGTGATCGCCGCCCTACGGGCGCTCGAGTTACTCGATGTAACGCAGATCGTTTGTGCGCCGATACCGACGGGTTCGGGAACCGTGGGCTGTGCTCACGGGATCATGCCCGTACCCGCACCGGCGACGGCGCACTTGCTGCGCGGCGTACCGCTGGCGCAGTGCGACGAAGTCGGAGAGCTCACGACCCCCACCGCCGCTGCCCTCCTCACGACGCTCGCCGACCGCTTCGGGGGGTTACCCGGTATGACCGTCGAGACAGTCGGCTATGGTGCGGGCACGCGCGACGGTCAGCGTCGCCCCAACGTCCTTCGCGTATTCGTCGGAGCGCCGGCGGAGAACGAAGGCGCCGCTTCCTGCGATGTGGTTACCGTGCTCGAAACCAATCTGGATGACGTTTCCCCCGAGATCGTAGCCCACTGCGTGGACCGGCTTTTCGAGAGCGGTGTACTCGATGCGTTCACCGTGCCGATACACATGAAGAAAGGGCGAAGCGGGGTGTTGCTGACCGCGCTGTGCACACCGTCGGCGGCGCGGGAAATGGAGGGCATCATTTATGCCGAGACCGCTACGTTCGGGATTCGTCGTCACGACGCCCGGCGCAGTACACTCCGCCGCCGGCACGAACCGATCGAGACACCCTACGGTTCCGTGCGGATAAAGATCGGCGAGGGCGACGGGTACTGCTGTGCTTCGCCCGAATACGAAGATTGCAAACAGGCCGCGCTGCGACACAAGGTGTCACTTCGCGAAGTGTTCGAGGCCGCCCGGACGGCATGGTCCCGCAGCGCGGCGGAATGCCCTCAGAGTGGCCAAGATAACTCTTAACCCGGTAGCGCTCTTTTTGTAAACCTCGTACACTGTTCGCATTGCATGGTGTTGCGATTCACATGCTGACGTTTCGAGCAAGCTCTAGTACTTTGCGACACGTGAATTGGTGCGTGGCACGGGCGAGCAGCAGCAGCTTGCCCATGTTGTTCCGAGAGCAGTCACGGGCAAACGAGTTTGCCCCTGCCACCCCGAGATGCTCATCAATTGAGCTGTGCCTGGGTATTCGTTTGTGTGTCGGTAGAGTCACCGTTTCGTCCGGCGCATGGATACGACACGGCGATACCAAGTACCAGATAATGCCGTAACCGGAGATAGATCGTGCCGCTTCCTTCAACTTTGGCTCAGGTAACGACCGTGCATCTGGCGTTGATGGGCATTGTGGTCGCGGGGCTGACGATCTACATGATCGCGACGCGGAATCGGATACGCAGGTCGATGAATCAGCCACGAACGACCTCGCGCGATCGGTTCGCTGACGTACAGCGGCGAGCGCGTCTTTCGCGCGACGTCGAAGAGGTGATGGGCGAACTTGACGAGCTGGCACGGCAGGTAAACGGAAAACTCGACATTCGGTTCGCCAAGCTTGAAGCTGTGATCCGAGACGCGGACGCCCGCATAGAACAGCTTTCGCGTTTGACACGGGCGGCGCAAGGCGAATCAACGCTGGACGTAACGGTCGATGACGTGCCTGCCAGACCGCCCGGGGAAACCGGCCATCGTGCAGCGCTTGAGCCTGACGTATCCGAACCGCCGCTTCATGCCGACGTGTACGCGCTGGCGGATCGAGGCCTATCGCCGGTCGACATAGCGTCACAGACCAACCGGACAACGGGCGAAATCGAATTGATCCTGGCCCTTCGCCGTGCCAAAGCCCAGGCTGACGCAACCCCGACAACGTCCGCACCCCGCGCATGATTCCACGTACCAACCCGGCGACCTGGTAGCATTCCGCACGTCGCTCGGCGCACCGAATCAGGGACCGGCTCAGAGAATTGGAAAGCCGAAACAGCCCAACCCGGGTCCCCGTTTGCGTTTTTCGGGCGATGCGGTGAAGTTGTAGCGACGGCGAGGACGGCGAGACGAAAGACTCCGGTCTCAGAGTGAATGCTGCATGAGCAAAACAACCACGACCAGCACGAATACAGCCGCGGGCACCCGAAAGCTGCTTCGGCTGCTCGTGACCTGCACGATCATCGGGCTGGTCGCCGGCGTTGGGGCCGCGGCGTTCCTGGTTATGTTGCAAGCCGGAACGTCGCTCGGACTGGGCTACCT
>CAZWWW010000433.1:0-3114 GCA_964637715.1 uncultured Phycisphaeraceae bacterium
CATTGAGGTTCGTTACCCCGGGGCGAGCCCCTTCGACATTGAACGTTCGATCTGTACGCCGGTCGAAGACACCCTGCGCGGACTGTCGGGCGTGCGCGAGATATCCTCATCGGCTAACGAAAACTTCGGCACCGTATGGGTCGGATTGCTCGGCAGCGTCAAGGATCCTGAACGAACGATCCAGGACATTAAGGATCGCGTCGGGCAGATCACGGATTGGCCCGCGAACGCCGAAGCACCTGTGGTCCACGAAACCGTCATCCGTACAGAGGTTGTCGACGTAGCGATCTACGGTCATGTCCTTGAGCGGACGCTCAAGCAAATCGCCCGCGACGTACAGAACGACCTTACGGCCCACCCCGACATATCGCAGGTCTCGCTATCCGGAGCCCGCAACGACGAGATTACGATCGAGGTCTCCGAAGAAGCGCTCAGGGCGTACGATCTTTCACTGGCACAAATCATGGCCGTGGTCGCCAAGAGCAGCCTGGACCTCCCCGCGGGGGTCATCAGGACCGCCCAGGAGGAAGTGACACTACGTGTCACCGGTCAGCGACTTCGCGCTGTGGACTATGAAGACCTTGTTGTATTGGAACATGGTGGCGCGGTCGTGCGCCTGGGCGCGGTCGCCCGTGTTCGGGAGGGCTTCGAGGACAGGGTCGTTCGGGGTCGATTCAACGATCAACCGGCGGTGATCGTCCAGGTGTTCAAGACGCCCGATCAAGACAGCACGCGCATCGCCCGGATCGTTCGAGACTACGTCGCCCGAAGGCAAGCGGGATTGCCCGACGCGCTGCACATGGCCGTCTGGAGCGATTCTTCTTACGATATCGACGCCCGCATTCACATGCTGGTCGTCAACGCGATCGCCGGGATCACACTGGTGTTTCTTTTGCTCTGGGTGTTTCTCGAGGTCCGAACCGCCTGGTGGGTCGCGGTGGGCATCCCGATCTCGTTCGCCGGGGCGCTCACGATCATGTACATCGAGGGGGAATCGCTGAATCTCATCAGCCTGTTCGGGCTGATTATTGTTTCAGGGATCATCGTCGACGATGCCATCGTGGTTGCCGAAGCCGTTCATGCGCGCCGGCGCGCGGGGATGACGCCCGATCTCGCCGCCATCGACGGGACAACCGCCATGTCCCTGCCGGTACTCGGTTCGTCGATCACCACCATTATCGCCTTTATACCGCTGCTGTTCGTGGTCGGCGTGATGGGCAAGTTCATACACATGCTTCCGGTGGTGGTGATCGCGGCCATCGCGACTTCGGGTATTGAGGCGTTTATCGTACTGCCCGCGCACCTGAGTCGGCGGGGTTCACACGGGACGGCACGCGCGCCGTCCCGCGTTCGCCGCGCGATCGACAACGCCATCAATCAGGTGATCACGCGCTGGTACAGACCGTGGTTGGCGCGCGCACTGGCGTTCCGGGCGGTTACCGTCGCTATGGCGCTGGCGGCGATGATAATCGTCGTCGGTATGGTAATCAGCGGACGTACGCCGCTGGTTGTGTTCCCGCGCGAAGACGGAAACATTCTGCGTGCCCGCGTTCGTTTGCCGCAGGGCACGCCTGCTTCCGTCACGGAGCGGATCGTAAACAGGATCGAAACCGCGGCGCTGGCACTGAATGATGACCCCGAGCTGACCCCCGCCGCGAAGGGCCCGCTCGTGCGGCAGGTGTATTCCATTCTCGGCGAGTTCGCCAACTTCCTGCCCATCAGGGGGAGTCACCTCGGCGAAACGCGCATCGAGTTGATGCCCGCCGGTCAACGACGCCTGCACGATGATGTCATTATGGACCGGTGGCGCCAGCACATCGGTATCCTGCATGACGTAACGGAGTTTCGTATCGAGCGCCAGCAAATCGGACCCACCGATCGGCCCATCGAAATACGCCTGCTCGGCTACGATCTCGACGACCTCGCCGCGGCTTCGCAGCAGGTGCAGAACAAACTTCGTGAGTTCGACGGCGTGACCGACGTGCTGGATGATCTTGTTCCGGGAAAAAGGGAGCTTCGCGTCACGCTGAGTTCGTCGGCGCGCACGTTGGGGTTGACGCTCGACGACGTGGCCCGACAACTGCGTCTCGGCTATTACGGCGGTGAAGCCGTCCGCGTATACCGTGGGCGCGATCAGGTCACGGTGCGCGTGCGTTTGCCCGTTGAGGAGCGTCGATCGATCGGTGATCTGGAGGGATTGCGTATCAAAACCCCGCACGGAGACGAAGTCCCGTTTCTGGAAGTCGCCAACGTCGAATGGGGGCGCGGTTTTACTTACATCATGCATCAAGCTGGAAAACGCCGCGTGCGTGTCACCGCCGACGTCAGCGAGGGAACGGCGAATGCGGATCGCATCGTTAGAACCCTACAGGCCGGTTTCCTAGACGACGTGGTCCGGCAATACCCCGGTGTTTCGTGGGAATTCGGCGGCGATCGTGAGCGTATGGACGAATCGATCGCCAGCCTCTACCACGGGTTCATACTGGCGGTCATCGGCATCTACACGATGTTGGGCGCCATGCTGCGTTCATACATTCAGCCGGTAGTCATTCTTATCACCGTACCGTTTGGACTCATCGGCGCGGTGGTTGGCCATTACGTCATGGGCTTGAACCTTACGATGATGAGCCTGTTCGGGATCGTGGCGTTGTCGGGCGTGGTCGTGAACGACGCCATCGTCCTGCTTGATGCGGTCAACGAACGCGTGCGAAGCGGTGATGGGTTAATCGCGGCACTTCGGCGCGCCGGTGAAGAGCGTTTCCGCGCCGTCTGGCTGACGTCCCTGACGACCGCCGTGGGGCTCGGTCCGCTGCTGTTTGAGCGATCCAGCCAGGCCCAGCCGGTCATACCCATGGCCGTGTCGCTCGTCTGGGGGCTTTTGTTTGCCACGGTGCTGACCTTGTTCGTCGTGCCCGCGCTCTATTTGATCGTGAACGACGTTCGGCGTTTTTTGTACTGGCTGTGGCACGGCGGTGCCTATCCAAGACCCGAAATCGTGGAGGAGGCGGCATGCCGGGAATGGGCGGCGGTGACATCAACATGACCCTCATTGCGGCAACACGATCCGGTTGGACCGCGCCGATCAGCCGTCATGGAGTTGGGCAATGGACGGGT
>CAZWWW010000434.1:0-3113 GCA_964637715.1 uncultured Phycisphaeraceae bacterium
TCGATTCTCCGGATGAAACGGTGATTCGACCGCTACACAAAAATAGAGCTTGCTCCAGGAGACGGGTTTGATTCTATACGCTGTTGTGATGCGCGATGTCTATGACTGCGCGAAGCGTTGAACGAGCTTCACCCTCTCTGCTGCCGCGTTCTCACTTTTGGTGTATCGCCTGTTCGAGTAAGCTACCAATGGCGACAGAGGTTCGAGCGCAATACAAGATCGTGGTGGAAGTCTTGAAACACGGTACAACGCCGCATCGCATGTCCACACCGCCTCAGGCTGAGCCCGGCACACAGACACGCCTTCCGCTTGATCGAATTCTCGCGCCGCTTCGTTCCCTGTGGGGGTTCGACGCGCTCAGACCGTTGCAAGAGGAAGCGATTCGGGCCGTGCTCGAAGGGCGGGACTCCGTCGTCGTGTTTCCTACCGGCGGGGGTAAGTCGCTCTGTTATCAGGTTCCGCCGCTGCTGGCCGAGCGTACGGACATCGTCGTTTCCCCGTTGATCTCTCTGATGAAAGACCAAGTGGATGGATTGCGCCTGCGCGGCTATTCGGCCGTTGCGGTGCACAGCGGTTTGTCGAGGCAGGAGAAGGAACGCAACGCCTGCGAGCTACGCGGCGGGCGCTGTCGGTTGATCTTCGTATCGCCGGAGCGTCTGCTGGCATCGGACTTCTTGAGTTTCGTCGAAAGTCTCAACGTCCGCGCGTTCGCCATAGACGAGTCGCATTGCATCAGCCAATGGGGCCACGCCTTTCGTCCCGAGTACCGCAAGCTGGCCTTGCTCAAGCGACGGTTTCCCGGCGCAAGTATTCACGCCTACACCGCCACCGCGACGCCGCGTGTTCGCGACGACATCGCAGCGCAACTGAACCTTTGTGATCCCGAAGTGCTTGTGGGCGCCGTCGATCGACCCAACCTGATCTACCGCGTGGAGCAACGGGTGGATGCGCGGGCTCAGGTGATCGACATCGTTCGGCGACACAAGGGAGAAGGCGTCATTGTCTATTGCCTGAGTCGGCGCGATACGGAAACGATGGCCGACGCGCTGAACGCCGCGGGGTTGAACGCCGGCGCCTATCATGCGGGTTTGAGTGCCGCCGAACGACAGCGAACGCAGGATGCCTTCGCCGGAGAGTCGCTTAGCGTAGTAACCGCCACGGTTGCGTTCGGCATGGGTATCGATCGAAGTAACGTGCGGTGCGTCATCCACGCGGCGATGCCCAAATCCATCGAGCATTACCAGCAGGAGTCCGGTCGGGCGGGGCGCGATGGGCTGGAGGCGGAGTGCGTGCTGTTGTACTCGGCGGCGGACGCTTTACGGTGGAGATCCCTAATCGTAAAGAGCGCAGGAGATCTGCCAGATCCTGATGCGTATATCGCTACGCAAAGTCGATTCCTCGATCAGATGCGGGCCTACGCTGTCGGCCAAATGTGTCGGCATCGCGCGCTCACGGAACATTTCGGGCAAACCTATGGCCCGTCGGACTGCGGGGCGTGCGATATCTGCCTCAACAAAACCGAAGCGGTTGACGACCTCAATTCGGTCGACAGAGCTGAAAAAGTCGACGACACCAACGTGATCGCCCAAAAGATCGTCTCGTGCGTGGCCCGGATTGAACGCCACAGCGGATTTGGTTTTGGCGTGAAGCATATCGTGGATGTGCTCGCTGGAGCCGACACCGAGATGGTTCGGCGACACAGGCACAAAAGCGTCAGCACCTACGGCCTGCTTCGGGGCACGCCGCGCAAGACACTCACCAACTGGGTCTACCAACTGCTGGATCAGGGTGTTCTTGCCCGATCCGATGGAAGTTTGCCGACCGTGGAACTGACGAAAGCATCCTGGGAACTCATGCGTGACCGCCGCTCCGTTCAATTAACGCGGGTAAGAACCAAACCGCCCCAAACGACTGCCGTCGCCAGTCAATCCTGGGAAGGTGTCGACCATGGTTTGTTCGAGCACCTGCGTAGCGTCCGCCTTGAGATTGCACAGGACCACGGTGTTCCGGCGTTTATGATTTTCAGCGACCGAACCCTCCGTGACCTGGCCCGCCGGCAACCAACAACGCCGGACACGTTTCGGGCTGTTCATGGCGTCGGGGCGGCCAAGCTGAAAAAGTTTGGCCAACGGTTCTCGCACGAAATCAAAGCGTACCTCGAGACGCACGACGTGGAACCCTGATCGGCGGGCTCGCCGTGCTTAGTTGTCGACCGCTGTTTCGCAATAGGGAACGGTTGGCCGCGCAAGCGTGGCAGTATGGCGCCGCAAATGCTAACGGGGGTCGAAAAGAGAATCGGGTTCTTATCATCGTGTCTCTTCGTTGACGCTTCGTGCCTGAAAAGCTAGGCTCATGGCGGCGCTCGGCAAGCCAACGCGGGCGTGGGGTGTACTCACCTAGAGTCGCCCCCCCGGCGCTGCCTGACCGCCCTCTCGCCTGGACACCTCAGCGTATGGAAGGAGCGGTTGAAAGGAAGGAAGGATGACCCGGCTATCGACAAACGAACGTACACCCCTCGCCGATGTCTCTGAAACACGAACCCACGATACGTTGACGTTAGTGGGCGTATTGGGAACCTACCCGCCGCGACAATGCGGCATTGCGACCTTCACGCAAGATCTGTTACACGCCGTTGCGGCGGAAGCGCCTTCGACCCGTCTGATCGCCGTCGCCGTCAACGACGTGCCCGAAGGTTACGCCTATCCACCGGAAGTGCAGTTCGAGATCGCCCAGCCGCGCATAGCGGATGACCACAAGGCCGCGGAGTACCTGAACGTCAACGACGTCGATGTTGTGTGCGTGCAACATGAGTTTGGAATCTTCGGTGGGAGGGATGGGGCGCATGTGGTTAAGCTGCTTCGTGAGCTACGGATGCCCAAAATCGCTACACTGCACACGATCCTGCGCGAGCCGAGCGAGGATCAGCGTCGGGTGCTGCGGAGTGTGGCCGCCCTTTGCGATCGTCTGGTGGTCATGAGCGAGACCGGGCGACGCTTCCTCGGCGAGGTCTACGGCGTGTCGCCCGAAAAAGTCTCCGTCATACCGCATGGCGTGCCGGACACGCATTTTCTGGACTCCCCCTTCTACAAAGACAAGTTCGGGGTCACGGACCG
>CAZWWW010000435.1:0-3074 GCA_964637715.1 uncultured Phycisphaeraceae bacterium
AAACAGAGATCGAGACTAATCGAACCGCTACGCCTCACGGCACGACGGACCCCTCCCGTCGCGTGCTTATGATCGCGTGCGCGTTTCCGCCGACCGGCGGACCCGGCGTTCAGCGCACGCTCAAGTTCGCCAAATACCTCCCGAACTATGGATGGCGACCGGAGGTCTGGGCATCCGAGCCGCTACCCGGACTGCCCGAAGACCGCTCGCTGCTGGCCGATATTCCGCCCGAGGTAATCGTTCACCGCGTGCGGCAGGATCGAGCCGCCCAATTGGCCGCCTTCGTCGATCGCCTCAGCCGCAGCGAACGACCCGGCGCATCGATTCTCGGCAGGGGCGTTGCGTCGAGCCGCGCGTACCGGGCGCGCCGTCTTCTGCCCGACGACCAGATCGGCTGGGCGCGGAGGAGTCTGACGCCGTTAGCACGTCTGATAGGCGCCGGACGGTTTGATCTGATTTACTCCACATTCAGCCCGGCCTCGAATCACTGGCTCGCCTTGCAACTAAAACACCGAACCGGTCTGCCCTGGGTGGCGGACTTTCGTGACCTGTGGACGGATGACTATCGTTACGATGAACCCTCGGCGCGCCGCCGCGCGGCGCATCGTTCCTTGGAACACGACATACTGGCAACCGCCGACGCGGTGATCGGCGTGTCCGAGCGACAGACCGAGCTGCTGGCAGGCCACCTCAACCCGCCGAGTAAGAAGTTTCACACGATCACCAACGGATTTGACCCGGACGATTTTTCGACGGACATAGATGATGGAGAACGCGACGCGCCTTGTAGGTCCTGTGGTTTCGGACCGGACACGGAACGCTTCACCATCGCCCATGTCGGGCGCCTCGATCGCCGGCGCACGCCGGATGCGCTTATCCAAGGACTGGCTCGTTTCGCAGGCAAGGCCGAACCGGCTCCGAACCGAATCGTGTTCCAGATTGTCGGGCATGTAAGCGACACCGTGTTCAATCGCCTTGCCGCAACAGGTCTTTCGGTTCATCGCCTCGGATCCGTTTCTCATTGCGATGCGATCGCCCACATGAAGCGGGCTGATTTATTGTTGCTACCGGTTCCGCTTGGCCCGAATGCCGATTCCGTCATTCCCGCCAAGCTCTTCGAGTACCTGGCCACGGGTCGCCCGATACTGGTGACAGGTCCGAACGGAGGTCAGGCTGCACGGATCGTTACTCGATGTCGCGCGGGGCACGCGGTCGGATTCGACAGCCCACAGATCGCCGACGCGCTGTCGCGTTTTCGCAACGCATGGGCTGCGGGCCGAGCGCTTGCTGGTTGCGCCCCCGATCAACTCGAACAGTTCAGTCGAGTTCGTTTGACCCGGGAACTTGCTGCTGTATTCGACAAACTCGTCGGACGCGCTTCTCCACGATCGAGCGATACCGCGATACGCACGCACACGCTCGTCCGCACCGGACGAGCCGTCGGTTCATCCTGCTTGGCCGAGCCGGATACCGTGGAGGTCGTCTGATGAATCGCCCCGCCGTCTCCATCGTCATGCCGACCTTTAACAGCGCGGACACCCTACCACGGGCGATCGAGTCCGTGGCTGATCAAACGTTTGGTGACTGGGAACTCATCGTCATCGACGACGGTTCGACGGACGAAACGCCACGGATCACCGAAGCCTATGCGTCTCGTTTGGGATCACGGTTTCTGGTATGCCGTCAGGCCCATCACGGTTGCTGTCGGGCGCGAAACCTGGGTATCGACCGGGCGTCCGGTGAGTACGTAGCGTTCTTGGATGCCGACGACGCGTTCGCCCCAACGAAACTGGAACGTCAGCTCACGCTGTTTGACCGTTGTCCCGACCTGGGCCTTGCGTTCAGCGACTACGCCTGCATCGATCTGACCGGGCATCGTATCGACAGCGCCTTCGACCATTTCTACCAGGGCGTGCGCGCGCTGGCGACAAC
Source organism: uncultured Phycisphaeraceae bacterium (assembly GCA_964637715.1). Taxonomy (GTDB): domain Bacteria; phylum Planctomycetota; class Phycisphaerae; order UBA1845; family UBA1845; genus CAZWWW01. The sequence goes on from CAZWWW010000435.1 coordinate 1,933, forward strand.
CGAAATCGGACCGGGCCTGTATACGTGCGAGGGATCGATCTTCGATGCGCTGCTGCGTGGGTATTTTATCGCCACGATCGTCGGTCTGGTTCGTCGGTCGGTGTTGGCCGAGGATATCCGTTTCGCCGAAGACCTGCCCTACGCGCATGAGTGGTTGTTTTATCTTCAAGCGGTCAAGCGGTGCAGGGCGGGTTTTGTCGACGAGCCGCTCAGTATCCATCACTACACCAACGGCAGCATCACCCGATGCGACGCCGAGCAAAACCTACGCCACCTTCACGACCTGCTGATGGCGATGCCGGCTAAACTCGCACCGTTGTCGCATCGACAACGGTGCATCATTGCGGACCATCGCGCGGACACATCCCGCCGGTTGGGATCCATCGCTTATCGCAAAGGTGATTACGGCGGCGCGGCGCACTGGTTCGGTAACGCCCTTCGCCACGCGCCGAACCCGCGCAATCTGTACGACCTGCTCGACGCCTCTCTGCATCGCACGCGTCGCGTCCGCCGCGATCGCCGCCCTTCCGTCGAACCTAAAGACAATGTCGGAACCGCCCGATAAATCTCCGGTGATCCGCGCGCGAGGTTTGCGCGCTTCGAGCTGTTTATCATGACAATAACGCAGCATCCAACCGTTCAGCCGCGCGAAACCTCACGCGACGCAACGGCGTCACAGGTGTGGGAACGCATCTGGAACAAACCACCTACGATCGAACGCGACGAGGCGCTCCTGGCGCGCGAGCGCAGCGGTCCACGATGGGAAGCCATCGTTACGCGCATTGAAGAAACATTCGGCGGGTTCAAGGGATTGCGCACCATCGAACTCGGCAGCGGTCGGGGTGATCTGTCCGTACTATTGGCCGAGCGCGGCGCCGACGTAACCCTGCTGGACGCCAGTCAAACCGCACTCGATCTGGCGCACGAGCGATTCGATCGCCTCGCCCTCCACGCGAACTTGGTTCGGTGCGACATGTTCCAACCCGTAGCCACGCTCGAGCGCCGTTTCGATGTGGCGCTGTCCTCCGGTGTCATAGAACATTTTACGGGGTTCGAGCGCACGGACGCCCTGCGCGCCCATCACAACATGCTGACTCCGGGCGGGTTGGCTGTCGTCAGCGTCCCGCACGCCGCCTGCCTAC
>CAZWWW010000436.1:0-3063 GCA_964637715.1 uncultured Phycisphaeraceae bacterium
ATCCTGATTATGACCAGCAACGTCGGGGCCCACCGCATCACCCTGCAGGACGACTTCGGGTTTGGCAAGCGCGATTCGGACGTCAGCTACATAAAGATGACGGAGATGCTCAAGACCGAGCTGGAGGGGCACTTCCGTCCCGAGTTCCTGAACCGCCTCGACGAAATGGTGGTGTTCCGCAAGCTCACGCATGAGGACATGATCAGCATTGTCGATCTCGAACTGAACAAGCTCGCCAAACGGATGGCCGCCAAGAATATGGAGCTCGAAGTAACCAAGGAAGCCAAGGATTACTTGATCGAACACGGTACCGACGAGAAATTCGGGGCACGTCCGCTGCGTCGCGCGATCGAGCACCATCTGGAAGACCAGATATCAGAGGCCATGCTGCGGGGTGAGTTCGGCGAAAAGAAGAAAATCGTCGTCACGGTCAAACCCGCGAAATCCGACGACGAAGAGCCGACGCTTGGCTTGGAGGCTGTCGATATTGAAGAAACTGAACCGGTCGGTGCGCACGCGGAAGGGACGTAATCGTCCCGACCGCATTCGAACCATCGAACACTGTTTTGACGATCGGGTGCCCGGTTGAGCCGGCGCCCGATCGTCTTTTTTTGTAGTGCGTATTCGGACTCGATTGACATGGGTCCAGACGCTCAGGACAATCGCATCCTGTTGTGGTCGTGTCATGGTTCGGGCGCGTCACTGGCGTGTGGAATAAGCAGATAAGGGAGTGTGAGGAATGAAGGTGCGCAACCTAACGCTGACAGCCTGTCTGTTGGCTTCGTGTGTTTGGTGTTTTTCGCTGGTTTCAAAGGTGAATAGTGCGGAACCGTCTACCGCCGGGTTTAAGCCCGTCGCGTCCGTGGAAGGACTCATGAACGGACAGGCGCTCGTGTTCAAACAGATTGGAAAGCTCGTGGCGAATGAGAACGCTCCCAAGCGCACCGAGCGGATTCATGCCTACGCGGAGGTGCTTGCGGAACTGGCCAACGTCAACACGTTTAACAGTGAAAAGGCCGACTATCAGGGGTGGGCGGGTGATCTGCGCGACGAATCACTGGCGTTGTCCGTCGCCGCCAAGAAGGGGGCTGACAGCGGCAGGATGAGTGAGATCATCACCCGCATGAAGGCCACCTGCGAGTCGTGCCACGACGTGTATCAGTAACCCCGACGAATCAACCATTCAAACACGAGCGTCATCGCGCCGCGCCCATCGCCGGTCGCCAGAGATACAGAAACCGTGGCGTGGTCAGACCCAATAAGGCCGACGGATCGATCTTGATGAGGTTGACGTCGCCCGTCGGCGTATTCGGTGCCTGCGCGTAATAGTTCGGTTTGTATTCCGCCGGTCGGTGGTAGGTAACGATCCGGACTTGTTTGACCCCGGCGCGTTGTTTGGCGCACTCGATCGCATCATGCACCGAGCCGATTCGGTCGATCAGCCCCGCCTCCAGCGCCTGGCGGGCGGTGTAGACGCGTCCGTCCGCCAGCTTGCGTACGTGTGCCTCGTCAAGGCTGGATCGACCCGCCACCACGGCCTCGATGAACCGGTCGTACATGTCGTCGACCATGTGCTGGAACAACTCGCGCTCATTTGGTTTCATAGCGCGCAGCGGCGAACCGGCGTCCTTGAACGGACCGGAGGTGATCGCGTCTGTCTTGACGCCGATCATGTTCATCGTGCCGGTCACGTCGACCATCTGCATGATGACGCCGATACTGCCGGTCACGGTCGACGGGTGGGCGATGATTTCATCACAGGCGCAGGCGATGTAGTACCCACCGCTCGCGGCGACGTCCATCATCACGGCGACCACCGGACGGCCCGTCTTGCGGAAGCGCATGATCTCATCGTGCATGATCTCGCTGGCGACCACCGAACCGCCGGGGGAGTTGATACGCAGCACGACCGCTTTGACGGAGCGATCGGACCGGGCTTTGTCGAGCTGCTCGACCAGGAGACTCACCGGATTCTCGCCGGTGCCAAAGAGCAGGGCACGTCGACTGTTGGCGATTTCACCGCTGACGTCGATCATCGCAATCTTGCTCATGGCGAAGAATGAGTCGCGCGACAAAACGGTTTCTTGGAGTGACCGATTCGACGACACCGGTGTAATCAACAGACTCGGCGCACTGCATCCCGCGATTATCAGCAGCGCGCAAGCCGCGCCGACGCCGAACGCTCTGAGGTGGGAAACCGGGTTCTTTTTACCGAACGCGGGTTCGTCCCCCCTCTTGCTCAACTTCGCTATCATGGTCATTTCTCCCGCCTGTTCCTGTTACGGACCGGCATGAGGTTGCTCATGGCCCGCGACTCCGGTCGGCTCCACCGCCGTCTACATCAGGACAGCCGGTTTCTTCAGCACAGCGCGACACACGGTAAGCTGACCGATATGCCAGAACTGGTGGGTGCCCTGCATGCCCCAGATCGTGCCCATGGTGGGGAAGACGTCTTTTGAGAATCCTTCGGGTGAGGGATTCCCCCAGGTGGACTCGTCAGCAGCCTTGAGCGCTTCGACGGTTCGAGCGCGACTGGTCTTGAAGAGTTCGTCGATTTCGGTGCGCGTGGGGTACGTGGCTGCGTCCGCGACACACTTCGATCCCCCCTTGAACAATTCCTGCAACGACTCCGCGATCTCCTTCTCTCCGCCCGTCGCAGCCGCCACCAGCGAATCCTCGGAAACGGCTATGTGCCCGATGATCCACGCCGGGTGGTTGGCACCCTCCGCCGGTATCTTGAAATACTCGTCGTCCGAAAGATCCGCGGTGAACTTTTCCAACAGGAATTGGCCAATGCCGAGTTGTTCCAGAATCATATCCTTCGCCGTAGCCATGCGTTCATCTCCTTCAGACGCGATTACCGCGCCGATGCCCTTGTCTTCAACACCGACCCCTACCTATACAGCCCGATACCTTGCCCACTCAGCCCGACGGAAGGAGCACGAGTCCGAGGCACCTGCACACGGTGGTCGGTACGCACTACTCCACCACGCCGGCACTGCGTGTCACTAGAGCAAGCTCTCTTTTTGTGTAGCGGTCGAATCGCCCTTTCATCCGGCTAAT
>CAZWWW010000437.1:0-3062 GCA_964637715.1 uncultured Phycisphaeraceae bacterium
GAATACCCGAACCGGCATCGAGACCGGGAAGATCGCGCGGGCTTAAAGCCCGCGGTCGAAGCACAAGAACGGGAGATGCTATAGACGACTCGATTCAGCGATACACGATATCGGAAATCGCTATAGAGGCGCGATCATTGGCGTCTCCGGCAGCCCACGGGTACCATGCTGAGCCCAAACGGAGACGCGGTTGTGGCAAAACCAAGAGAAAAGATAGGCCTGTGGATCATCGGTGTCCGCGGCGGCGTCGGGGCTACGGTTGTCGCCGGGCTGGCCGCGCTGAACAAGCGAACCACTAAACCGACGGGCCTGGTCACCGCGTTGCCACCATTCCGACGCGCCGCGTTGGTTGGTACGGATGCCATCGTCGTCGGCGGCCACGATATCCGATCGGAATCGCTGCGCAGCGCGGTGCAGGGGTTGCATCGCCGTGCGGGACTTTTCAACGAATCCGCTATCGCCCAATGGGCCCCCGTACTGCGCGCGGCCGAGCGTAACATCCGCCCCGGAACCCTCTGCGCTGCGGCAAAACCGGTTCGTCAACTGGCCGATCCATCCTGCGCGATCGAAGACAAAACCCCGGCAGCGGCTATCGATCGACTGGCGAACGACATACGGGCTTTTCGCTTGCGTCACAAACTGGCGCGCGTCGTCGTGATAAACCTAGCCACGTGCGAGCGCCCGGTGCGCTTGACGCAAGGCACGCAGACGTTTCCCGACCTGACCAAAGCACTTGGTCGAACTGGAACCCGCGTGCTCCCGCCGAGTGCTCTTTATGCTTTGGCCTCGATCGAAGCCGGGTGTGCCTACGTCAACTTCACGCCGTCTGTGGGCATGGACGTGCCCGCGCTGCGTGAACGGGCGGATCAACTGGGCCTGCCCTACATGGGGCGCGACGGCAAGACCGGCGAAACGCTTGTGAAATCGGTACTCGCGCCGATGTTCGCTACGCGCAACCTCGCGGTGCGCGCCTGGGTTGGTCAGAACATACTCGGCAACCGCGACGGGGCCGCACTCCAGGACGCCCAAACGCGCGCAACGAAAATCCGCTCGAAGGATAAAACGCTCTCCGCCATCGTCCCCGGCAACCCAGACACCTTCGTATCGATCGATTACGTGCCCTCGCTGGATGATTGGAAGGTTGCGTGGGACTTCATTCACTTCGAGGGATTCCTCGGCACAAAGATGTCCATGCAGTTTACCTGGCAGGGGTGCGATTCGATCCTCGCCGCGCCGCTTGTCATTGACCTGGCGCGCCTGGCGGATCTTGAACTTCGCCGGGGTCGCGGCGGGCCCATGCCTCATCTGGCCTTTTTTTTCAAGGATCCGCTCGGCGTAGACGTGCACGACCTCGCCACGCAATGGACGATGCTCGTCGATCACGTGGCACAAACCACAACACCAAGCACAACACCGCGCGACAAGAATACCGTTCCGAGCCAAAGCCGTAAGACGCTGCTTCACCGGGCTTCGAAAAAGAACACACCCGTGCAAACGCGGATCGCAACACCGGATAACTTACGATGATCCTCCCACCGGACCGGTCTTATCGATGAACCTCGCGTACAGCACGAACGCCTATAGGAAGTGGCCGCTCGAACAGGCGATAGCGCGCATCGCGGCGATCGGATATTGCGGCATCGAGATCATGGCCGACGCGCCGCATGTATGGCCGCTCGATTGCTCGGCGGAGCAGATCGACGCCATCCGCCGTGAACTGGACAAAGCAGGGATTGCGGTCTCCAATGTCAACGCGTTTATGACGACCGCCATCGAAGATTTCTGGCATCCGTCGTGGATTGAACCCGATCCCGCCTATCGCAAGTTACGTGTCGAACACACCAAAGCCGCGCTGACGTTTGCCGCCCGCATCGGCGCGTCCTGCATCACAACCGAGCCCGGCGGACCGCTGCCTGCTGGGATGTCGATCGAACAGGCAACGGACTGCTTCGTCGACGGATTGAGTGAGACGCTTCGCCACGCCGAACAGGTGGGCGTGCGGCTGCTGGTCGAACCGGAACCCGGCTTGCTTATCGAAAACGCGGATCAGTTCCTGGCGCTGGCCGAGCGCATCGCGTCGCCCCTGTTCGGGCTCAATTTCGACATCGGGCATTTCTTTTGCGTAGGGGCGGATATAGCTTCGACCATCGCACGGCTGGCCTCGTTTACCAAGCACTATCACATCGAGGACATCACCGCCGACCGCGTCCATGAGCATCTCGTGCCCGGACGCGGGGTGATTGATTTCCCTTCCGCGCTCCAAGCCATGGCGGATACCGCGTATTCCGATTGGATCACGGTCGAGCTCTATCCTTACCTGGATGACCCCGACGCCGCAGGCCGGGAAGCGCTTGAATACCTTACGAATATGATGCCGGTATGAGTTCACGACTTCGCGCCTACCTCGAATTGATGCGCCCGGCCAATGTTGTAACCGCGATCGCGGACGTAACCGCCGGTGCGTTATACATGGGGGCGCGCTTGGACGACTGGCGTGAGTGGGCGACGCTGGCCGGTGCATCGGCTATGATCTATGCGGGCGGGGTGGCACTCAACGATGTGTGCGACGCAGGGCGCGATGCGATCAACCGACCGGAGCGTCCGATTCCTTCGGGTCGCGCTTCACGTCGCGCGGCCGTCGCCTTTTCGATGGGCTTGCTCATCACGGGCGCGGCACTGGCGGCATCATTCTCGACACTGGCACTCGGCGTCGCCGGCGCCCTTCTTCTTGCGATCATCCTCTACAACGCATTCCTGAAACGCACCTTGCTGGGCCCTGTGGTGATGGGATCGTGCCGCGCGCTAAACCTGGCGCTCGGGATGACCATGATTCCGGAATACCGAACGATGGTCGGATTGCTCCCGGTTTGGTTGCTTGTCGGTTTATTCGTCGCCTCGATCACGCTACTGGGACGAGATGAGCATACGCGCGCGGCGTCGTGGCGGTTGCGCTTAGCGACGATGGGGCTGATCTTCGCGGTGCTGGGCCTTGGCGGATTGCTTGTGCTCGTTCCAGGGGCGCATCCCGACTACCTGATCGGCGTTGGGTTGCTGATGTTGAT
>CAZWWW010000438.1:0-3056 GCA_964637715.1 uncultured Phycisphaeraceae bacterium
TTGCCCATGCCACCCACAACGAACCCTAAGAATAAGCTGTGACGCTGCACTAGGGTTATTCCGCGATCAACGACAACGATCACCCCGACCGATTCCGCTAGCCTCGCGTTCGGGGAGCGATCGTAAGTCGACGACGCGCGCGGGTCAAACGGAAACGCAGACGCGCCGAATCGCGATCACTCGCTTGCCCGGTTTTGTGCCGCTTCCCGTTTGCCGCAGTTCGATGTCGCGGTCGGACAGGGGCTGGGCACCGGGAAAACCCAACTGTGCCCGTCGACCACAGAAGGTGCTGACGAAACTTTCCGCATCGGCGTACGGATTCGCCCAAAGGTCCGGCTCAGGCCCTGAAACGGGTCGTAATCGTCGGTTGGGTTGTGTATAATCGTCCGTCCGCTATGGGTTGACGAGACAGATAGCGAGACTCTACTATTCAAGGTGATAGGTGCCGGGCGCGAGGCAGCACCAAGCGCCGCGGCCGATATATGATTATGCGATCACCGGCGGACGCGTATCCGGACGCCGGGCCACTTGTTGACGCGGGGTGTTTGGGGGCTGGTTGCTCGCCGACGTGTTGGCGGCGATGCGCCGAAACGCACCGAACCGGAAGCGCACCGTTTGAATAGCTGGAGATTTCCGCCGCCCGTTCCTCACGCAACGGATCACGCAGGCCCTTGGAGTAGACCCGATGGATCGATCGTCTGGATTGAATCGAGCAGTCACGAATGTGGCCGCGTTTGGAATGTGCGCCCTGGTGACCGGGTTGGCTGCGTCGTGTAATCTCACGTCGGCACCCGTTCCCGTTGTCGGACCCGGCGTGAGCGGCAACGACGTGCCCACGCTCGACATTCTTGAACCGGCGATCGATATCACCCGTGGTCAAGGGGACCCGCTTTTCATCCGCTGGACGGACTCAGATCGTGATGATAACGCACTGATCTCGTACGCGCTGCTCAACACCGCCACCAACGAACGCATTTTGCTCATTGAAGGGATTGAGGAAAACGATACAACCGGGCCCGACTCGCTGACGATTTCGACCGGACTCATTCCAGAGGGGGCTTACAACCTCGTGGGAACGATCGACGACAGCGTCAATGCCCCCGTTGAAACGTTCGCATCGACGACTGAGACCGGGTCAACCCCGCGGCGCCTCATTGTTCGTATCGTGGGCCAGGGTGAGGGTGGTGTGCGTACGCAACCGCCGCGCGTGGCCGTCATCGATCCGACGTTTAGTTTGAGCGTTTCACAGGATGACACGTTGGTCGTTACGGTTCAACCGAGCGAACTTGCCCCGGACGCCTCGCGCCCCTACGACGCTGACAGCGATATTACCTTGTTTCTGGTGCTTGATTTCGATACGAACCCCAACAACGACGACCCCTCGAACCCCGGCACCAATGACATCATTCTCCTGAGAACCCAGTCGATTCAAGAGGGTTCGTTCGAACCGATCACGTTTAACCTTTCGATCGATCTGAACCAAGTGCCTCCGCGCGCTACGGGCGATCCGTACTTCATTCGCGCGACCGTGGACGATGGTACGAATCCGCGTGTTCACCAATACGCGGTGGGCGCGATCAGCGTCGTGCGTCTGGCGGAGGGGTTGGTTGACTTGTTCGACATCGGGCGTGTCAGTTCCGGCGCGCGGTTCTACGGGTTCAGTCCCGGGGCTCATGTGGGGTCGACAATTACGTCGATCAGCGATTTTGACGCGGACGGCGTGGACGATTTTCTTATCGTGGCCCAGTTCGGCAACGCGCGAAACTTCGGACGGATCGGCGAAGCCTACGGCATCTACGGTACGGCCGCTTCTCGATTCGGCGGCTCAATCGCGGTGAACTCGGTGAGCGATACCATTTCGGGTGTGGTGTTCGAGGCGCCGCCGGTGCGCACAAGCCAGATTCCGGACGCCGACGCACGTACCGACGGAATCACCTCGGCGTCGTGGGTGCCCGATCTCACCGGAGACGGTCGCCCGGATCTGCTGTTCGGCTTGCGCCACGTACACGGGGCGCTTGAGAGTATGGATTACGATCCGGCCGACGAGACGATTTCTTCCGCCGATTCTGTCGACATCGAAGTGGTGATTCGTCAGGGACAAGTTACCAAGGCGGAAGGGGACGGCACGCCGGAGGTGACGAATGTTTTTTACGCCGGCGTAGCGGATACAACAATAGACAGCGCTCAACCGAGTGCCAACCTCGGCTCCGGCGATACGATTTCATGGCTGGATAACGGTGCGGGAAACCGGAAATGGGCGCTCATTAAGTTTCAGGATGTGCGCGACCAGTTACCCGACAAGCTGGAAACGATCGACATCACATCCGTGAGCGTGACGCTCGAATTCAACGTGGCCAACACCGGCGGTAACGGGCGGGTGCGTGAATGCTTTACCAACTTCAGCGAGTCGACCACGTTCAGCACGTTTGCGGCTAACGGCGGCGAGCCGGAAGAGGGGGTCGATTATTCCGCCGACGATATGGGCAACGTAACAGCCAGCGATTTCGGCAACGTTACGGTGGACGTGTCCGACCTCGTTCGGACGTTGCTCGTTGGACAGCTTGCCGCTTCCGATAACGAACTCCGCTTCATTATCCTACCGGCTACTACCGACGCCAACGATGAAGCGGCCGTGCGCTCATCCGAAACAACGACTACTAGCCAGCGACCGATCCTGCGTGTCGGCTATTCGCGTGTGAATCTGGGTGGAAGCGATGGATGCTACCCTGATAGGTTCGTCAACAACCGTACGACGCGTAACCCGGACCCGGATGATTACTTTACTGCCGGGGGTATTGCGGTGATGGTAGATAGCGACAACCGGGACAACAGGCCCACGATCAACGGAGCGACACGACTAGAATCGACTTCCGTTTCGTTAGAGTTGGTCGGGCAATCGAGCGACGTCATTCTTTCCGAAATCGAAGTTGATCCGAACGGTGCTATATTCGCCCGAGCGGACGACGGAAACGATGCGGGGCGAATCGCCGGGGCGCGCTTTATGGCGGGTCCGTTCGATTGGGTGGACGCCTTCAGGCTGGGACAATCAGCACGTG
>CAZWWW010000439.1:0-3031 GCA_964637715.1 uncultured Phycisphaeraceae bacterium
CGATCCGTCGCGGAGCTCGATGAGCGGCGGTGCCGGTTTGGGGCTTGCGATTTGTCGCGCCATTGTCGAAGCCCACGCCGGGACGATCGATATCGAGAGCACACCGGGGCAAGGTACAACCGTTAGCGTGGTGCTTCCCGTAACGTGGCGCGACGACAGCGAGGATCAATCATAACCTGAGCCCGCGTTGGCCGTTGTCTACGCGGTTCGCCATGCTGATGGGCCCCTGCCCACAGGAAACGCGTCTATTACTTGTCGGCGGGGGGTTCATACCACCCGTCTTGTCCGAAGAGCTTCACGAATCGGCACGGAACCAGCGATTCTTCCTCAGTACGATCGTCGTGTCGAACGACGCGCACGATTCGTTGACCGGTTTCCCCGCCGACGGGCAGCACGAGAATCCCTTCGGGCGAGAGTTGGTCGACGAGTCGGGTGGGCACGCGCGGGGCACCAGCGGTAACGAGAATGCGGTCGTAGGGGGCGTGCTCCGCCAGACCCAGTGTGCCGTCGCCGATCACGGTGGTGACGTTGTTGATGCCAAGTTGACTCAACGTCGCGCCGGCGCGCGAGCTGAGCTCCGGGAGGCGTTCAACGGTAAAGACGTGGGCGGCCAGGTGCGCGAGTATGGCGGTTTGATAGCCGGTGCCGGTGCCGATTTCCAACACGCGACAATCCCCGGTAACGTGTAGTTTGTCGGTCATGTAGGCGACGATGTAGGGTTGACTGATCGTTTGGCCTAGCCCGATGGAGAGCGCCCGATCGTCATAGGCAAGAGGCTGCATGTCGTCGGGTACAAACAACTCGCGTGGAACCCGCGCGACGGCGTCGAGCACCGCTTTATTGGAAATGCCGCGTGAACGTATCTGTTCGTCGATCATGTGCAGACGTTCGACGGCGAATTGTTCGCGGGAATCCGATTCGTTGTCCATCATGCACCGATGAGGATTTGGTTCCGGTGTCCGACCGTTGGCGCAAACGTATAGTAGTACTATAACGTGCCGTATGGACGCTGGCGAACGTTTGGAAGCACGATCTTCTCATCCTGCATCATGTGTATTCCGTTCAGATTCCCATCATCGAAGGTTGCCATTCGGGAAGGGAGGCGCGTAGCGTGAGTGCATGGCTTGAAGCAGTTGGGTTCGTAGTGCCGATTGTGGTTCTTCTGATCCTCGATTCCGTCCTCGAGCGAACGAGGAAAGGTGGATAGCGTACGCTCTCATCTTGGGAGCTGAACCGCCGTTTCATCCGGTACATCGACTCGAAGTGGGGATACGCCAGAACAGAGAAGGCTGTAAGATGTACATGGGGCACCTTGGGATTGGACTTGGCGCGAGGAGGTTATCATCGCGGTTGCCGTTGTGGCTCTTGTTGGTCGCATCGGTATCGCCCGATTTGGCCGACGCGTTCAGTGCCTTTACCCCTTGGGGAGCGTCGGTAAATCATTACTCGCATTCGGTATATGGAATACTCGTGCTTGCGGTCGCCCTGGGGCTTGTTGGCGGGGTTATTTCACGCAGCGGTCTGGGGGCGCTGATAGCGGCTGCGATCGTCGTGTCGCATTTGCTCGCAGATTGGATTACGAGTCGTATTCCTTTGTGGCCCGGTGGACCGGCTATAGGTTGGAGCCTGTACCGCCATCCCGTCGGCGATTTCCTAGTCGAAATCGGCGTGATTCTGGGTGGTCTTTATTCGTATAAACAATCATTAGGATTGCCACGTGGACGGCGAATGTGGCTTGTAGTGGCCATGTTCGTTTGCCTTGTTGGTTTTCAGATCATTTGGGACGGAATGCTGCTCAGATCGTGACTATCGAATCTATCGGCTTGTTAAAGAGCCGGCGATCATCTGTGTGACCCTGGTATCTTGCGGGTGAAACCATGGGCTGAAAGCCCGTGTCACACATTCGTCAAAGGGCGACTAATACAGCGTTCCGACTCGGGTGGGGCCGACGCCGCCTCGCGGTCGCAAACCTAAAGATCGACGCCTGTCGATGCACAGGTGTTCCCAAGAGCGAGTGATCCCCAGATCAGGGCGGAACGCGGTGCCCGTAAGCGTTGAGGTTCATGGTGGCAACGCCCATTATCACGCTGACGACGGACTACGGCGCGCATGACCACTATGTAGCCGTCTTAAAGGGGGTGATCCTCGCCCTGGCGTCGGATGTTCGCGTCGTCGATGTAACCCACGACATCCCGCCGCACGATGTCGAAAGTGGGGCGTTCGTACTGAGCCAGATATGGTCATGGTTTCCGGCAGGAACGATTCACGTTGCGGTGGTCGATCCGGGCGTCGGCTCGCAGCGCCGCGTACTGGTCGGGCGGTATGGGGGTTCGTTGCTTGTGGTGCCGGACAACGGTTTGCTCACGTTCGTAGACCGTGAACACCCCGTTGAAGCCTTGCACGTCGCTGAGGACCGGCGGTTTTTTCTTTCGCGGGTTTCGTCCACATTTCACGGGCGGGATATCCTGGCCCCGGTCGCCGCCCATCTGGCGCTCGGTGTTCGGCCAGAAAGATTCGGTCGACCCGCCGACCGTGTAGAACTGCTGGACATTCCATTTCGTGCGGTGCGGTCTGGAGAGCGGTTAGCAGGGCGCGTGTTGCACGTCGACCGGTTCGGTACGCTCGTAACAAATGTTCATGCGTCTCAGTTGGGTGAGACGCCGGGACGCGCCGGGGCGTGGCACGTTCGGGTGGGTGGGGTCGATCTTGGTGCGCTGAGGGCGACATTTGCGGACGTTCCCAAGGGCGAACCGGCAGTGCTTATCGGGAGCGGTGGGTTCGTAGAGATCGCGGTGAATCAGGGGCGAGCCGTCGATCGGTTCGGGCGAAATCCGCCGGTTGACGTCCTGCCAGCCATGGTGTGACCGGTGAAGTGGTGCAGGGGGGCTGAGAAAGCGGTCGATCGGGGTCGGTCACCATGTCGTCATAGAATTAACCCCTGGTTACTTCAGCGAGGCGTTGGGCGAACCGATTCGCATGGCAGAGCGGTTGGGGTTGAGTTGATCCCGACCTTATCGACCAACGTTCCGAC
>CAZWWW010000440.1:0-3006 GCA_964637715.1 uncultured Phycisphaeraceae bacterium
CGTGATGCTTCCCAGGTTGTTCTGAAGCTGCGGGTAGGGTGCTCGAGCCGACGGGTGACCGTCGGCCCAGACAAATGATCGCCCCTTTGCGATGCGCAAAGCGACAGAATTCGGCTTACCCGCCCGCTCCGGAGATCATTGACGTATGAGTCAGCGGGGCGGGGCGTCAGGCCCGAGCCGCGCCCGGCACGTTGGTGCCGTATATCTGCCGCACCACCTCACCGAATGCGTCGGGAAGGCGACCGTTGCCGGTTGCGCACGGCGCGTTCGCGGTGGCGTCCTCACGACGTTCTTTCGTCTGCGTATCAACACGAGCCGCGTGCGACTGACTGTCCGCCCGTCGGCTCTCAGCCAGCAGCTTGGCCAGTGCGATCAGCTCCTCCGTCGGGATGTCCGCCTCGTCGTTGGCCAGCCGATCGTACACGATGCCAACGAGCATCAGATAGGCCCGCCGATCCCACAGCGAGGGGTCGCTCTCGGCAAAACGCCCGAATGTTTGATCCAGCACCACGCTCACGGAAGCTTGCCTCCGACGACGAGCACGCACCCGGTCCTTCCATTCGCGTTCGTCGCCCTCGCGTGCCTGAGTCGTAAGCGGTTCGGCGTATGTCGTGTCGAGCCCTTTCGATGGTTCGAGCGCAACCCGGGCGCGGCGGGACCTGCCGGACGTGCCTTTGTTAACGGTCCTTTTGACCGATGCGGTTTTCTTTTTTTTCCCGCCGGCGGTGGTCGGTATCTCAGCGGAGGCCGCGTGCTCCTTGCGCGAGGCGGCTTGGGCGCCGCGTGACGCAGAGCGCGGTGGGCGGGGTGTAGGTGGAGTGGGCGGCACAGCGATCATTCCTCCAGAGCCGGATCGTGGATGCAGTGGTCGGCCACTTCCATACCCTGGGGCGTCAACCGAAACCATCGCCGCCGCCACGGCGTCAGCGCCTCGTCACGCTCATCCTCCGTGGCGACGCGCTCGACGTATCCTTTTTCGGACAGGTAATGCAGATCGCGCTTCAGGGCATCGAACTCAAGCGTCGGAAAGAGCGCCAGGAGGCTGCGCAGGATTTGCTCTGCCTGAAGCGCCGCGGGGTAGAGCACTTTCAGCGCCACGAGCGTCTCGTTTCGAATGCGCTTGATCTCGCGGGTGTCTCGTCCGTTCGCCATGGGCACGTTCTTTCTTATGGCCTACCGCACACTTGAGTCGGCTTATTCGAAACAATCAGCTATCCGACCGCCAAACATAGCGCTTTGCCCTACACACGTTCCTCGCCGTTCTCGTTGAGCGATTTGGACGCGGAATCGCCTGACCACCGCTGCTGCTGATGCCCGGCGCTCAGGGCTTCCAACCGAACGGTCGTTTCCGTCAGACGGGACAGCGTTCGTCGTGCCTGCATACACTCGCGAAGCCATTCCTCTTTCGTGGTGTAATCACGCTCGAACCCCCGGATCGTCCGACGAAACTCGACAAGGCACGACTCCTGCGCGTCCAGGCGGCGCATCAACTCAGCGTGTGTTGTGGCTTGCTGCTCGCGCAGCGACCGTAGATAGAACGTAATGACAGTCAGCGGTACGCCGACCAGCGGCGTCAAGACCGCAAGCAGCGGGACGACGGTCTCGTACCAGGAAGCCCACAACGTCATACCCCCCACGCCGTTTCGATCGCCCCGGCTTTATCGCACCGGTCACTACACCCGGGCGATCCCCTGAAAGCCCTACCGCATTGTCTGTTATTGTGTATCGCCATATCGATTCGATTCGCCGGATGAAAGGGCGATTCGACCGCTACACAAAAAGAGAGCTTGCTCTAGTACTCCGACACAGCTCGATTTATGAGTATCGTGGGTGGCATGGGCAAACTTGTTTGCCCGTGTGGTTCCGATCGAGAACACGGGCAAGCTGCTGCTTGCCCATGCCACCCACAACAAACCCTGAGAATAAGCTGTGATGCTGCACGAACCTGGTGCCCGGCCGCTCTTCGTCGAGCACCGTCCGAACAGAAGGAATCGCCCACTACCGGCGAGCCCGCAGCCACCGAGCATCCGTTACAAGGCTCTCCAGAAAACGTCACCGGCGATCGATGGTCGTGCCCAATCGCCGATTGACCCGGGTTTTACGTTGTCGGCCAAGAACGTTTATTACGCTCGGGTCCAGCGAGTGACGCCCCTTCGGACGCCACGCGGGTGTTGAGGGCAATGATGAAGCGGAGCGCCGCGGGCCAATCGACGCCCGCTCGAAACCGATCCCTGGCCACTTCGCTAAACCTGCCGACATAGGGATATTGAAATTGACGGGCGCACGTGGCATCGCTACAGTAAAACAAGGAGGTGAAGCATTCGCGCGAAACACGGGAACGAGCTACCCATGTCGAACGCACCCGCCGAGCAACGGCCTATCGTTGTGCATATTGCGCCCGAGCGCGCTCCGCGCGCCGCGGCACAGGATGTCAACGCCTGGTTGAGCGAACTCCCGGCTATGACGCCGTGCGTCGTTGAGCCCTGTTCAGACGTCTATCGCGGCCTGGCGCGAATCGGTCGGGACCGCGCGCTGTGTATTCGCGCGGTCGTCGTCTGCGCGGACGAGCTGACACCCAGTGAACAAGAGTTTTTCGTTCTCGCACCGCGCCTTCGTCGCGGCGTCGCGCTCGGCGTCTATGGTCTGGGACGCACGCGCGTGGAGCGAGCCTGCGCACTGGGGGCCCGTGAGATTGACAGTTTGGAAACGCTTACCGTCTTAGTCCGCGGGCTTGATGATGACGCAGGATCGATGGATCGTGCATCGGCGGTGAGTGATGCAACGGCAGTGACCGAGGCGTCGGGGGTTGCGAATGAAGCGGGCGCGGCTCCTGAGCCGGCTGATGCGGTCAAAGGCGAGGCGTCTACAGACGGAACCGGGTCGGCACCAGAGCGTCGCCCGGTCGCCACCGAAGTACCGCTTTTACCCGAAACGGATCAAGCGCGAAACAACGTCAACGCGCCTGTAGTGGTTGCCGAACCCGCCGATGGCGATGCGGGGGCCCAA
>CAZWWW010000441.1:0-2989 GCA_964637715.1 uncultured Phycisphaeraceae bacterium
GCGGTGGATAAGGAGGTATATGTCCACGCCGATGCGCTGACGACAGCCACCTATGCGGTATCGACCGGGGCTTCGCGTCTGAGCATGGTGCCGACGGGTACGCTGTGGCTCGTGGGCCTGTACGGCGAGGCCCCTTACCTGCGCGGGGCGCTCGACAAACTCGGTTGCGAGGCGGACTTTCTTCAATTCGAAAAGTACAAAACCGCAGCCGAGCCGTTGACGCGCAAAGGTCCGTCGCCTCAGGCGGAGGAAATGAACAAGTGGTTGTTGGACGGATTATACGATCAGTTGATCGAGCTCATCGCCCACGGTCGGAACCTCTCTACGGATCGTGTTAAGGCGCTGATCGACGGTGGTCCGTACTACGCGGGTCAGGCGCTCAAAGCCGGATTGATCGACGCGGTGGAGCACCGCGAGGCGTTTGTGGAGGGGTTGAAGAAACGCTACGGGGGCAACGTCGATATCGTCGCTGATTACGCGGAAGACAACGAGTTCAAGATGCCAGAAGACAACATCTTCGCGGCGTTTGAGTTCTTGATGAAGATGCTCAACCCCAAACCGCGGACCTACACGAAACCCAGTGTCGCCATCGTTTATGTGGACGGAGCCATCGTAACCGGGGAAGCGAAGCCGGGTCCGTTTGGTGCAAGCGAAGGGGCCTTTAGTACGACCATTCGTCGCGCACTCGAAAAAGCGGCGGACGACGACACGGTGAAAGCCGTGGTGCTTCGCGTGGACTCGCCCGGCGGTTCGGCGCTTGCCTCGGAGATCATCCTCAACGCCGCCCAACGTGTGGCGGACCGCAAACCGCTTGTGGTGTCGATGGGCAACGTCGCCGCCAGCGGGGGGTATTACGTGACCTGCGCCGCGGATACCATCTTTGCCGATGCGAACACGATCACGGCTTCGATCGGTGTCATCGGAGGCAAGATCGTGACCACGGGCATGTGGAACAAGCTCGGTGTCAACTGGCACGCCAACCAGCGGGGCAAAATGGCCGCCATGCTGAGTACCGCCGGGCGCTTCAGTGATGCGGAGCGCAACAAGATGCGCTCGTACATGGGCGACATCTACGACATCTTCAAGGGGCACGTCGAACGCGCCCGAAAAGGGAAGCTGGTCAAGCCCATAGGTCAAATCGCCGGCGGGCGCGTGTTCACGGGTAAGCAGGCGCTGGCGCTCGGGTTGGTCGACAAGCTCGGCGGACTTGAAGACGCAATCACTTACGCCGCCAAGCGCGGAGGAGTCGGTGAGTACGAGATACGTGTGATTCCCGAACCCAAGAGCCTGTTCGATCTGTTCGCACCGAAAGAGCAAGACAACAAGTATCTCTCCATAAGACAATCGTTCGGGGGTTCAGCGTTTTCCGAATCGCCGTTGCTGCGGTCCATGCTGCCGATGATGGCGAAACTGGACCCGGTGCGCGTTCGCGCGGTGCTGCGGGCGCTGCTGCGGGTGGAGTTGGTCCACCGGGAAGGTGTAATTATGATGATGCCGGAGGAATGGATTATTCGATAGATAGACAATAGGGCCATACGCAAATCAAATACTGAGCGAAGGGAGTATCGATGTACGCAAGGACCGCCGCAGGACGTGTGGATCGTCACGAAGGACACGCCGCCGCCTTTACGCTGATCGAGTTGCTCGTGGTCGTTGCCATTATCGCCCTGCTCATTTCGGTGTTGCTACCGTCGCTGCACCGTGCGCGGGAGATGGCCAAGCAATCGATCTGCGGGTCGAACCTGCGGCAACTCTCCCACGGCTGGCACGGCTACGCGGATGATTACGCCGACATCTCCGTACCGGGTCGATTCGCCAAGCTGCCCGGTGGAACGCACAATCCGTCCAACTGGTACGACGTCGGCAACGGACTCAAATACCGCCCGCGCTGGATCGCCACGATGGGCAAGTACGTCGGTCTGTTCGGGTTCGCCACGCCCAGCACGAGCGACGACCGCCAGGATTACAACGCCGCGGTGTACCAGTGCCCCACCGTCCCCGATCGAACGGACGAGCGCAACCACGCCTACGGATATAACCTTCAGTTCCTTGGCAACGCCCGGAGAACCGACGGACGGTTTCACAATTTCCCGGTGAACCGGTCGCGCATTCGAAACTTCGCAAACACCGTGTTGGCAGCCGACTGCATGGGGACTGCCGCCGGGTTTCCGGCCAGGGAGAGAGCCCCCTACGCCAACGATGGCAAGGACGCCAAGCAGCTCGGCAACCACGCCTGGGCGCTCGATCCGCCGCGCTTGACGGAGTTTTCCGACCGGGGGACCGGCGACGAGGGCAGCCCGCGGACAGCCGTGGACCCCCGGCACAACGGGGAGGCGCAGGTTGTCTTCTGCGATGGGCACGTCGAATCATCCACCCCGGAAAACCTGGGCTATCGCCAGTTTGAGGACGGTCAATTCGTGGACCTCGAAGCCGTCGATCGACCGCCGCACAATCGGCTCTTCAGCGCTACGGGGCGCGATGATGACCCCCCCAGAATCGCGGGTCGATAGATGCGCGTGCCGCCCGTGCCTCATCGCTGGACCGTCACGCCGAAACGTGCGGTTGCGATTCAGCGTGAGCTCTCCAAGCGCGTCGTACGTAGCGGTACGTTACGCCGACTGCGGTTGGTAGCCGGTGCGGACATGGCGTTCATGCGCGAACAGAACCAGTGCGTAGCGGGCGTCGTGGTCTGGGATGTCGAAGCGGAAACGACGGTCGAGCAGCATGTCGTACGTCGAAAGATTCGTTTCCCCTACGTGCCGGGATTGTTGTCGTTCCGTGAAGCGCCGGCGGTACTGGCCGCAATTCGTAAACTGCGTTGCGTACCCGATACCTTTATCTTCGACGGGCAGGGGTTTGCGCACCCGCGCCGCTTCGGTTTGGCCTGCCACGTCGGGGTATTGATCGATCGCCCGAGTATCGGGTGTGCCAAGAGCCTGCTCATCGGCGCGTACGAGGAACCGGCGGACGAGCGCGGTGCAACGTCCCG
>CAZWWW010000442.1:0-2979 GCA_964637715.1 uncultured Phycisphaeraceae bacterium
CGCAAACCCCTTGACGGAGGCTTACTCATAGATGCCACCCCAAAAACAAGGTGTGGCAAAGCACTAGCCCCGGTTTTCTTACGCGGGTTCGATGGTATAAAGGAACCAACGGGTTCGAGGGTTTCCGCCGCCCAATGGCTGGCGGGTGAAATAGACCGTCCACGTCGATCCGTCTGACATGAGCAGCTTGAAACAATGGCGTCGGAGGTACAGCTCGCCGTGTTCCGCGCCGCCCTCGCGTGTGGATTCTTTCCACGCCGACAACGTTTGTTTGATTCCGAAGGTGGCGTCGCGCCAGGTAAACCCCGTGGGCAGTCCTGGTAGTCCTCGACTCATAGCCGACGTGTCAAACGTGCCGGCGCATGGCGTGATGGGCTCACTGATGAAATCAGTCACCGTGCGACACCTCGATCAAGCAGGGGCATGACGCTCCAGAAATTGCTTCGGAGATTCCGGCGCGCCGGTTCTCATGGAGAGATAGGCGGCATCGACGGCGGCGAGTGTCGGTACATGGTCGATGGCCGAGGTGGGTCCGGCTCGCGTTTCGCCTCGGCGCACAGCCCCGAAGGCGCGAACGGCCTTGGTGACACAAGCGTCGTGCTCGATCGTGTGGTGACACACGCCGGCACCGTCCACCGGCGTCAGTGTGCAGCCCTTGTTCGATACGTCAACGGATCCGCCGACGCCGTGGAACGACACGCTCCAGCCCCCGGGTCCGGCCGCTCGATGGACGAACAGTGATCCGACGCGATCCCGCGAAAAACGAAACGAAAGAACGACCGTGTCCTCGGTGTCGTAGGATCGCGGTCCTTGCCCCGTACCGACCTGACAGGCTTCCGCATGAACGCGCTCGGGCACACCGAGCATCTCGATCATCAAATCGAGGGCGTCGTAGGCTCCATGCAACAGCACGCCGCCGCCCGAGCGTGTTGAATCACCACGCCAGCCGACCGGCGTCTCCATCGTGGCGATGGCGCCGGTTACGGCGTGGATGGGGCTGATGGTGTCGAGCCATCGGCTCAACTCGGCATAGGCCGGTTCGTGATGCCAGGGTCTTGGTGCCAGAAGTCGCGGTCCGTCGTCGTCAAACGCGCGAAGCAGTTCGGTCGCTTCGGAAACGGTGCGGGCAAAAGGAACCGTATGCAGTACGGCGACCTCGCTTCGCCCGGCGCGGGCGACCACATCGAGCGACAGATGGGGTGGAAGCGCAACGACAAGAAGATCAAGCCCCATCCGAATCGAATCGAGCAGCATCGAGCGGAGATCTTCGTACACAGGAACGCCGGGGCGTTCTTCAACGCCACGCCGGGTGCGGGCGTCGGCGTCACCCATGGCGATCAATTCGATCCGCTCGTCGGCGTGCAGTGCGCTCACCATTCGGGCGTTGGACAGCCCCGCCAGCGCCACGCGCACCGTGCTCCCGGCGGCGGGGGTTCGCGCCGCAACGTTAGCGGCTCGCGATGGTTCAGGGCGTTCAGGCATCGTCTCCGTTCCCCTGTCCGTCCGATGTCGTCTGCTCACCGCGCCACACAGCCAGTACCGGTTGCAGTTTCGAGGCGATATCGATTTCGTCGCCCTTGCAAAACCGGAGCAAGGTGCGGTGGATCGGCTCGGTTGCGTCGGGATGGGTCATGCGCGGAACGAAACGCGCCATCTGCTCCTCTTGAGGCAGGTACGCTTCGAACCCATCTTCGACCGCCTCGTCTTTGCTTTGCTCAAAGGGATAGCGTGCGTCCAGGCGCGCTGCGTCAAAACGCCGCGTACCGAACGGACCCAGTGCGAGAACCAGATTCCGGCTGTCCGCGTGAACGCCCACGCGACCGGGCCACACCGAAAGGGCCAGGTACCGGACGGACTTGAACCCACAGATGGTCAGCGCGATC
The DNA here is from genome assembly GCA_964637715.1 of uncultured Phycisphaeraceae bacterium. Taxonomy (GTDB): domain Bacteria; phylum Planctomycetota; class Phycisphaerae; order UBA1845; family UBA1845; genus CAZWWW01. Next base: position 1,884 of record CAZWWW010000442.1, read on the forward strand.
GGAATCGGCAGCGCCGCGATCGCCGCGGACCAGGCAACGAGGCGGTTGACCCCGTTCACCGCGAACAGGTCGAGGTTGGGATAGATCACCAACGTAACCGCGATACCGACCACAGCCGGTGCCGCCCAGATCACGGAGCGCGTCAGCGCTCGCCCACGCGACACGGGTAGGGTAATGGCTGTTTCGTGGCTCCACGGAACGTTTTTCAACGGAGCAACAATTTCGAGCCCTCTGGTTTTCAAACGAACACGCGCCGATTGTACGCCGCCCATTCAAGAAGAAGCAAGACCAGGGCGCCGAGCAGGAAGTAGGTCCAGGCGGGTTGATTGACATCAACGGATCCCGCTTCGGTCTTAACCGCCTCCATACCCAGATTGAGCGATGATACCGGTTTCACGTCGCTCTCTAAAGCATCGAACAGATTAACCGCGAACGCATCGCGTCCGAGCGTAGCGGGCGTTAGTTGGTAGACGCCTACGACGCGGGTGCGCGCATATTGCAGCATTTGCTGGTCCTTGGTTGGAATCGTATCCGTCGTACCATCCGGGCGCGTAATAGCCACCGAAGTCACCGACGACGAAACCGGCAACGAAACGGGATCGCCGGGTGCGAGACTCTGCCGTCCGCGCGTCGTCAGGTTGGCAGCCAGGAACTGAACGGCGTTCTGGTTGAATAGAACAAAGTCGGCACTGGCCGACCAGGCGGTGTTCATCCGAAGGATGCCCTCGTCGTCCTCGACGACCAGGCTGAACGCGCTGACCAGGTATTGACTGGGTCCTCGGGCAAAATAGGCCAGAACCGGTGCGCTGGCTCCTTCGATCAGCACGGTGGCGTCCGTCGGCAGGGCCAACTTGAGCCATTCATAGACATCGATGCTCTCCACGTTGACGTGACGCAGCAGCGGATGGGTGTCGTCCCAGTTGAAGATGAGCCCGTTGTGCACAACGCCTTCGATACGAACCTTGTCGATCTTGGGAATAGACCCCCAGAACATATAATTCCCGGCTGGGAGCCGTGCCGTCGAATGCCGATCAAATACAACAACGTCGAAGGCGCTGCGCGATCCATGCTCAATGACCGAATCATCCGCGGTCTC
>CAZWWW010000443.1:0-2968 GCA_964637715.1 uncultured Phycisphaeraceae bacterium
GAGGGGGACGCCCAGCGCGAAGAGCGACAGGCTATGGTCTTCCGCCACGCGGACTCGACCGGCACCGGTTTCTCCTCAGCCGATCAACAGGCGGCTATGAAGGCGCAGAACGTCGAGCAGAAGGTTGAAACGATCCGCCGCGAAACGCCGAGAGTCGGACGCAACGAACCCTGCCCGTGTGGAAGCGGCAAGAAATATAAGCAGTGTCACGGGCGGGGGACAACGTAGACCATTCGTCCTCATCGTTTATGGTCGTTGCGCGTCCGCCCCATCGAAAGCATTGTGGTTTGAACGCTGTATACGCCTTGCGCTGGCTCAAGAACGACGATGGGCAGGGATACCTGGCAATTCGCGATTGACGTGGGCGGCACGTTCACCGACGTGATCGCTCGGCGACCTGATGGGTCCGTAGTCATCCATAAGCTGCTCAGCAGCGGCGTGGTGCGCGGCGTCGTGGGTGAGGGTTCGACGGCGTCGTGTGTTGTGGATGCGCACCGCCGCGCCGCGCCCGCGGATTTCTGGTGCGGCTATCGGTTTCGAACCGTTTCCGCAGCACCAACCGATTCAAACCGCGACGCCGCGCGTAAGGCGCTCCCCGTTTCGATAGTAGATCGAAGCGATCCGGTGCGCGGGGCGCTCACGCTCGATCCGCACGAGCGGGTTCGGACACCGCCTCGCGTCGGAGATGCCTACGAGTTGTGGTCCAACGAGCCGGCGCCTGTCGTGGCGATTCGGCGATTGATGGGGCTGCGCTTGAATGAGCCGGTCGGTCCTATCGACGTGCGTCTGGGTACCACGCGCGCGACGAACGCCCTGCTCGAGCGTCGCGGGGCGCGCGTGACTTTGGTTACGACCAAAGGGTTCGCCGACGCGCTCACCATCGGTCATCAGGACCGCCCCTCGTTGTTCTCGCTTTCGATTAGGAAACGCGACGAGTTGGCAGCGTGCGCGATCGAGGTCGATGAGCGCATCGCCGCCGACGGTTCGGTGCTGCGTGCGTTGGACGAACAGGCCGTGCGGACCCAACTCGAAGCGTTGCGCGCGGGCGGCATCACGTCGCTGGCCGTCTGTTTCCTGCACGCGCATGTTTGCACTGAGCACGAGGCGCGCGTCGGGCGTCTCGCCGCTTCACTCGGGTTCGATCAGGTGTCCTTGTCCTCTCGGACGGCCTGTCTTGAGGGTTTTGTGTCACGCGGTGACACCACAGTGGCCGATGCCTACCTCGCGCCGGTGATTCGAGCGTATGTCGAGACACTCCGGCAATCCCTCCCCGAAGCGCGCATTCAACTTATGACCTCCAGCGGCGGATTGGTCGACGCCGCTCAGGTGTCAGGCGTTGACACGTTATTGAGCGGCCCGGCGGGTGGGGTGGTCGGCTGCGCGCACGTTGCGCGGGTAGCGCATGTACCCAGGGCTATCGGGTTCGATATGGGCGGGACGAGCACGGACGTGTCGCGGATCGATACGGGTGCGGACGCCTTCGAGTATCAAACCGAGACGGTCAAAGCCGGGGTCCGCCTGCGAACGCCGATGTTGGCGATCGAGACCGTCGCGGCGGGCGGAGGGAGCGTGTGCGGGTTCGACGGGCACATGCTGACCGTGGGGCCGGAGAGCGCGGGTGCCGATCCCGGACCGGCCTGTTACGGGCGCGGCGGTCCGCTCACGATCACAGATGTCAACCTGTTTCTCGGTCGCATCGTCGCCTCACAGTTTCCCTTTCCGCTTGACCGCGGTGTGGTGGGGCGCCGCCTCGATGTCCTCCGTACCGACATCGCGCAGCGAACCGGATCATCGCTGGCGCGCATCGATATCGCACGGGGGTTTTTGCGTATCGCCAACGAACACATGGCGTCCGCGATCAAGCGGGTCTCGTTAGAGCGCGGGTACGATCTGCGCAGCTATGCGCTGATTCCTTTCGGCGGTGCCGGCGGTCAGCACGCCTGCGCGATCGCCGAGGCGCTGGGCATGGAAACGATCGTTTGTGATGCCCGTGCGGGCATTCTCAGCGCGGTGGGTATCGCGGCGTCAACGCTTCGGCGTATCGACCAACGCAGTGTTCAGATGACTTTGGATGCGCACACAGCGTGCAAGGTCGAGCCCGTTATTACCGGGCTGACCAACTCGGTTCGAACGGCGCTGATCGACAACGGCGCCCAGCCGTCTGAGCTCAGCCCGCCATGCGTTACTGTCGATCTGTGCTACCGCGGGCAATCGACGACGTTATCGATACCGCACGGTCCGGCGGAGGAAATGCGCGACGCGTTCACGTCCCGACACCGCCAACTGTACGGATATGCCCACACCGGACGAACGGTTGAGGTTCGCGTCGTGCGCGTGGAGATGTCGGCGCGGTCGCCGGACAGTGAGCACGCGGTATCGTTGGGTGCTGCGCCAAGGGCGAAGGAACCTGCGTGGGAGCAGGCCGTCCCTGCCGATACCGTCGCCATGTTCCTGGAGGACGGGCTGCGCGAGGTTCCGCTATACCAACGTCGGGATCTAGTAGAAGGTGCCACCGTCAATGGTCCGGCCATCGTCGCTGAGGAAACGGGCACGATTGTGATCGAGCCCGGGTGGGGCGGTACGGTTTCCGGCGCCGATCTGTTGACCTTGACGCGCCGTGTCAAGAAGTCCCCGTCCGTTTCGCAGGATTCGTTGGCGGTCGACCCGGTTCAACTCGAGTTGTTTAATCGGCGTTTCGCCGCTGTCGCCGAGCAGATGGGTACGACGCTGCGGCGCACCGCCCTGTCGACCAACGTCAAGGAGCGGCTCGATTTCTCGTGTGCCGTGTTTGATCCCCAGGGGAATCTTGTGGCCAACGCCCCGCACATTCCGGTTCATCTGGGGGGGATGAGCGACTGTGTCAAGATGCTGATGGACGACGTGGAGACGATCCGCGTCGGCGATGTCTACGTGACCAACGATCCCTATCGCGGTGGTTCTCATCTGAACGATGTCACGGTAATCACAC
>CAZWWW010000444.1:0-2968 GCA_964637715.1 uncultured Phycisphaeraceae bacterium
TTTTCGCGGCGAACCAGTTCAAGATCAGACCCTCGTGCGCTCGCAGGCTCCGGGCCACCTTTTTGATCGGCGTCAGGCGAAACAGTCATTCGACTGCTACACAAAAAGAGCGCTTGCTCTAATTCGGCACGTCGGTCGTTGCTTTCCGGTCTGCGCCGGGTAGATGAACACGCATGTCGAGGGTCTTAACCAGGAACGACCACATATCCGCGACTTCGTTAATCTGCATCGAGGTCGGCTTGCCCGCTCCGTGACCGGCCTTGGTTTGAATGCGAATCAACGTCGGCGCGGAGCCCGACTGGGTTTCCTGTAAACGGGCCGCAAACTTAAAGCTGTGCGCGGGAACGACGCGATCGTCGTGATCCGCCGTGGTTATCAACGTAGCCGGATAAGCGGTGCCCGGTTTGAGATTGTGATAGGGAGAGTAGGCGTACAGCGCCTTGAACTCATCCTCGTTGTCCGGTGTGCCATAGTCTGACACCCACGCCCAGCCGATGGTGAACTCCTTGAACCGCAGCATGTCCATCACGCCGACCGCCGGCAGCGCCGCCCCGAACAGATCCGGTCGTTGCGTCAAACAGGCGCCGACCAGCAACCCGCCGTTGCTACCTCCGTGAATCGCCAGCTTGTCGGTGCGGGTATACTTGTTCTCGATCAGCCATTGAGCCGCGGCGATGAAGTCGTCGAAGACGTTTTGCTTATTGAGTTTCATTCCCGCTTCGTGCCACGCCTTGCCATATTCGCCGCCGCCGCGCAGGTTCGCCACCGCATACACGCCACCCATATCCATCCAGGCGAGGTTCTTTACGCGAAAGCCCGGCGTGATGGGTATGTTAAACCCGCCGTATCCGTAGAGCAGCGTCGGGTTGTCGCCGGTCAGTGTGAGCGGCTTTTTATAGCTGATAAACATCGGAACGAGTGTTCCATCCTTGCTGTGATAAAACACCTGCCGGGTTTCGAAGTCGTCCGGGTTGAACTTAACATCCGGACGCCGCCATACCGTGTGCGTCCCGGTGGTAACGTCATAGCGGTAGATGGTTCCCGGATCGGTAAAGCTGGTATAGAGGAAGAATGTTTCCGGATTGTCGTGCTTGCCGCCGAATCCATACGCGGAACCCAGCCCGGGCAGATCGACTGTACGCACGAACGAGCCGTCGTGATCAAACACTTTGATTTCCGAGTGGGCGTCTTTCAGATAGGACGCCACCAGCCGCCCGCCGACCTCACTCACGCCGCGCAACGTCGCCTTTTCTTGGGGAATGATTTCCTTCCACTGACCCGGGTGCGGCTTGCGAATGTCGATCGCGATCACTCGACCGCGCGGCGCATCATTGTCGGTGAAGAAATAAAACACATAGCCGTCGTTAAAAATGAAATTGTACTGCGCGTGATAGCCCTTGATGAGTTCCGTGACGTTCCACGTCTTGTCCTGAAGTTCCGCATAAAAGACCTGGTTGTTTTGTTCCGTGCCCCGCCAGACGCTGATGATGAGATACTTGCCGTCTTCAGTGACTTGCCCACTGAACCCCCAGTTCTTGTGGTCGCGTCGCTGGTAGACGAGTTTGTCCTGCGCCTGCGGTGTGTCAAGCTTGTGGTAGTAGAGCTTCTGAAAGTAGTTGGCGCTCTCCAACTCCTGACCTTTCTTCGGCTCCTCGTAGCGGCTGTAGAAGAACCCCTTACCGTCTCTGGTCCACGACGCCTCGGAGAACTTGACCCACTTGATCGTGTCGTTGAGATCCTTTCCGCTGGCCACGTCGCGTACTTTCCACTCCTGCCAGTCGGAACCGGACGCCGAAGTGCCATACGCCATAAGCCTACCGTCGTGGGTGAATTCGGTGCCGGTCAGCGCCACGGTACCGTCGTCGGACAGCTTATTCGGATCAATCAGCACACGCGGTGTCGTCTTGAGCGATGAACCCACGTAGATGACACTTTGGTTTTGCAGCCCGTTGTTTTTCGAGAACACATACGCGCTGCCTTCCTTGTGCGGCAGACCGTAGCGCTCATAGTCCCACAGCTCCGTGAGCCGCTTTCGGATTGCGTCGCGTTCCGGAATGCTGTTGAGAAACGCGAACGTTATCTTGTTCTCCGCCTCAATCCACGCTCTGGACTCCGGCGAATCGGGGTTTTCGAGCCAGCGATAGGGATCGGGCACCTTGACGCCGTGGTAGACGTCGACAACGTCACCCTTCTTGGCTTTGGGGTAGTTGAAGGAACCCGGGTTCGCCAGGAGCCGCATGGGCAAGAGCAGCACCATGGCGGCGAGCCACAGGTGCGTCGTCCCGGTCAACCAAACGTGCTTACGTGTCGATGCTGTGACTTGGGTCATAGGGGGTCTCTTTCAAAAGCAGGTTCCTATCGCGTATGGTGTCCGGCCACCACACGGGCCAATCCGCTGCGTCGAATCGCCGCCTCGCTCCTAACCGTTGTATCTCCCCGGGACCGAGCGATCAAGCCCGCGGGCCTCGCGCAAGCGACGTGGGGGGCAAGACACTTTAGTCGGCTGCAACGTAGGGCCAATGGTTCGTTCGTCATGGCGGCGGTCGCCTGCCTTGGCGGGAGATAGCTTTTTCGTCGGTCATTTGGCTATGCGGTCGGAGTTTCAGCCCGGCACGGTACCTGTCAATGCCGGAGCTCTTGTTCCGGGTCCGGTACTTTCGTTGACCCGCCTTGGCGATGGGGTAGTATCTGCCCGACGGCTTGTGAAACGAGAATCCGTCATCGGGTTCGCCTTGGGCGTCTTGAGCAGTGGGGTGCGCCCCGTTCAAGCGGGTTGGCACCCATCCGCCCGGCTGAGTTTACGCCTGGTTGGAGAGGGGCCGTCTGATTCAGGCCGGCGACTCAAGACCGTTCCCGAAGAAACCAGGCGACACGCCGTAAGTGCTTTCTATAAAATCGCTTACGGCGAAGCGTGGAGCGGTGTCCGAGTGGCTGAAGGGGCCGCACTGGAAATGCGGTGTGCGGGTAA
>CAZWWW010000445.1:0-2945 GCA_964637715.1 uncultured Phycisphaeraceae bacterium
CGTTTAGCGTGTTGATCCGCCTCAGCCAACCTACCGGCCTGGTGCAAGGCGCGGGCAAGCTGGCCTTGTACGCGGGCGCTTCGCTCGTCCAGAGAGAGTGCGGCCTCGAGATGTTCAATCGCCTCATCCGTTCGATGCGCGGCGATAAGCAATTCGCTCAGCTTAACGATGGAGAGAATATGCGTCGGATTGGCACGAAGCACCTGCTGCCAGGTCTCTATGGCATCCTGTCGCTTGCCGAGTTTTTCGTAACAGGTAGCCAGTTGTTCGCTGATGTTGAAGGCACCGGGGCTCTCTTTCGCCGCCTGCTCAAACAGGGGCAGGGCCTCGCGCCATTTGTTCTGATCGGCAAGAACCTTGCCGCTGTTCATCACCTGGACCACGTGATACATGTCCTTTGGATCGGGGGCACCGGGCGCTAGAAACTCGTCGGACCCCGTAGTCGAACCCGCGGACACATAGCCCAGAGATTCAAGACGCTGCCGGGCCTCCTCATCGAGGGAGGCGTCCGAAGCGACGATTGGAGGCATGGCGGCGTACATCTGTTCGAGCGCGGTCCGCATCCGCGAGGCGGTTTCTTTTTCGGTATCGATGCGATTGTTGACCTCCTGCGGATCGGCGATGAGGTCGAACAGTTCGGGTTTGGTCGACGCTATGTACTTCCACCGATCGGTAACGAGGCTCCGTTGCTGCGCCCAGCCGTATGAGTAGTGGGGATAGTTGCTCTCCGCAAACACAGGTCGCGGGTCCAGCAGCTCACCCCGCAAAGCGGGCACGAGCGACCGCCCCTCACCGCCGAGCCCCTTCAAACCGAACAATTCGGCGATTGTCGGTGCGATGTCGGTAAGACCGACGGTAGGCTCGACACGAAGTCCCGGGCGGGTCGTTCCGGGACCGGTCATTACCAGCGGGACGTGAATGTTCGTTTGATACAGGAACATGACGTGGCCGGTTTCCTGATGCTCGCCGAACGCCTCGCCATGATCGCCGACCACGACAACGAGCGTTCGATCGGCCACCCCCCGCTGATCCAGCCAATCGAGCACCCGTTTGAGCTGCGCATCGACAAACGCCAACTCCCCGTCGTACGGGTTTCCCACCGTGTAGCTGTACGGCGGTGGCGGCTCGTAGGGATCGTGGGCATCGTAGTAGTGAACCCAACAGAAGAAGGGGTCGGCGCTTGCGGCCAACCATTTCAGCGCCCGATCCGTAACTACGTTGGCGGGTCGTTCGGCCGCAAGATTGAACTGATCGTCGCCGGTCCGCTCAATGTCGTCGTCAAACGTATCAAACCCCTGATTCAATCCGAACGCGCTGTGCAACACAAAAGCGGCCACGAACGCCCCGGTACGCATTCCGCGTTTTTTGAAGGCCTCAGCCAACGTAAATACGGTGTCCGGTACGGTGTTCTGTCCGTTGACGCGCACGCCGTGTTCGCGCGGATAGAGCCCGGTCATAATCGAGGTGTGCGCCGGGAGCGTCATGGGCACGGGCGAAACCGCATGCTCGAAAAGTACGCCGCGTTTCGCGAGCGCGTCGATCGTGGGTGTGCGCGCCTCGGCGTATCCGTAACAACCGATACGGTCGGCCCGGGTCGTATCAAGCGTTATGAGGAGAAGGTTGTCAGGGGAGGATCCCGGCGTCGCACCATCCTGCTTGCTCCGGTTGCAGGCGGAGGGGCACAAAGTAAGCAGAACCGCGCCAAGGACGAGCAGCCCGTTTCGCCGTAAGCGCATCTGACCAAAAGGCCGTCGAGGCATTTAATAATCTTCCGATCGCACCGGCTGGGCGTTCCGGTAGGCGTCACGCTCGACCTGGAGCCGTTTGATGGCAGAATCCCGCCCGGCCTGTTTCGCCAATTTGATCGCCTCTTCAATCGCCGTTACCGCCTTTTCGAATTCGCCGTTTGCGGCGTACGCGGCGGCGAGCGTTCTGAGGACATCCGGGTGATGACCGCCTGTAATCTTCATGGCACGCTGCGCAAGACTCACCGCCTCCGATCCGGATCGCACGGCGTCGTCTTTTGTCGTCGCCATGAGCATTGCCAGCGTATTAATCCACGCAAGCTCCTCCGGGCGCTCCGTCACCGCGCTGCGCAGCACCCGGACCGCCTGCCGGGCCCGCCCCAGAGAGATAAACAAACCCGACAGTCGATTGACCGCACTGATGTAGCCGGGTTTCAGTTCCACCGCTTTTTGATAGAAGCTAATAGCTACTTTGGGTTTGTCCTGTTTCTCCATGACGACGCCGAGATTGTAGAACGCTTCCTGAGCCGTGCGGGGGTTCTGGCTGGCGTGCATCAACGTTGCCTGCGACGCACCAATGCGCCCCGACTGAAACTGAGCAATCCCGAGATTAATCACTGCGTCCGAGAAATCCGGGTCAAGGTCAACGGCTGCCTGAAACTCCGTGACGGCGTCCTCGAATTGATCCAACTCGTTCAAGGCGAGTGCGAGGTTGTATCTGTACTTAGGCTCGTCGGGACTGAATCGAACCGCATCATGGAGGTAGCGGAGCGCCTCATTTGGTTTTTTTTGATCGAGGTACAGGGTACCCAGATCGTAGGCAACGTCCGCCATTGCAGGATCGAGTTCCAGCGCTTTTTTGTACTCCGGAACAGCCTCCTCCGGCCGACCCGCTTTGACCAAGGCCGCGGCTAATTTGGCATGGACCTCCGGATACGGTGATCCGCCTTCGAGTACAAGGCGGTACTGATCGGCGGCTTCCGCGTAATGACGCTGCCGCATCAACACGTCGCCGAGCGAGGCCAACGATTGCTCGTTTCTCGGGTCAAGCTCCAAGGCTTTGGCAAACGCATCTTTAGCGTGATCCAGCAGGTCATAGTCGCCCACGCCATTAGCTTGCTTGGCCTGTTTGTCGTACACCACGAGTGCCGCCACACCAAAGGCCGCCTGAATCAAAGCCGAGTTGGGCGCGCGCAATTT
>CAZWWW010000446.1:0-2924 GCA_964637715.1 uncultured Phycisphaeraceae bacterium
GGGGGGATGACGACGTCGGCGTGCCGATTCAGTGCCTGCTGCACCATGGTCGTCCCCGAGCGTTGACAGCCTACAATAAAGAAGTACTCCATCAAGGATAGCTCAACGCCCTGGGAACGTGTCAACCAATACGCCGTCTCGCGTGAATCGATACGAGCCCGTTATGCGCACACTTAGTCGCGCATGTTCCGGCGGAATCGTACTTCCGGCGGCATGCGAACGTGGATGTTCCAACCAACTGATACCGGTTAGTTCTACGCCGGTATAGCACCCGGTTTTGTGGGGCGTGTCAAAGCAGTCATTTCCGGTGCTGCCGCCGACAGGAAGCGCGCGGTATCGGCACACGAAATCGTATTACAGATGATCGTCTCAGCGGCGCAGGCCTTCCAGTTCCCGTCCGACGTACGCCCAGAGACACCGCACTTGCCACATCATTCGTTTTATCCGAACGCGCGTATGAAACAACATCGGCAACGGTATATGCCCGCCGGTTTCGAGCGCGTAGCCTCTGCGTTCGAGGGCGGTGCGTCCCCATCGTTCAAGAATGGCCAACTCGCGCCGGGAGAGCGCCTCGCGCCAGCGCTCCACGCGCGAGGTATTGATCCGATCCAAGGCGCCACCCTTCCAGGCGTATTCGCGCTCCGGGACACCCTCCCGGTTGCCCGACCCCGTGGTCATAGCCGGTTCGTAGTCAAGGTCAAGAAAGGACGCGATACGCCGAAGGTGGGCTTCGGGTTCGACGACGAAATCCTCATAGCGAATGGACAACAGGTGAAGCGCGGGCCGGCGTTCCGCCCAGCTTTGCCATCGGTCATATTCGAGCCAGATCGAAAAGTTAAGGTAGAGGTCGTTCGGCGCCCAAGGCACCTGCTTCATGCTCAGGGCTACGTCACGCCCATCTCGGTAGATCAGGATGAATCTTGCGTCGGGTAGTAGCTTCACGATACGCGGTAGCACGAGCAAATGGCGAGGGGATTTCTCACCGAAATAGGCTACGTTTTTCCGGCCAAGCTTGGCCAGATAACTTTGCGCGAGGCGGTCGTACAACCTGACCGCTTCGCTGCTCAACGGGATGCGGTGCGAGGGAGCGGGAAGATCTATGCCGAGGTCGGCGTTGATACGGCGCAGGTGGTAACGCTGCATGCGCCGGGTTTGGCCCAGGAATTCAATGAAATAACCCGTCTCGGGTGGGATGACGATGCGCGAGTGGCGGTTGAGCGCCTGCTGGAGCATGGTCGTCCCCGAACGCCCCGAGCCCACGATAAAGAGCTTTTTCATACGAGGCGATTATATCGAAGTGGCGAGTTCGCGGCGATCGAAGCGTCCCGGCGTGCGATACTGCACTACGATTCCCGGATGGCGTGCTACGCGCTGCCTACCGCCGCACATGCCTGACGGTCTCGTCGTTTCTGAAAACCCGTGTCTACGCGGCGAGCTCATTCAGCCGGTCGACTCAACGGTGACGATCCCTGCGGCGGCGCCCCGGCATCCGTCGATCTGCCAAAGACTTTGCGGAAGAGCCAATGATTGTTCGGTAACCTGTTGACGCGCTTATCACTTGAGTCGGAGTCCAGCGTAATCGCCGGTGGAAACGCCCGAGATCGTCTCCCCGGTGTGGACCCCAGCCGTCGAACGCTATGCGCCTTTAATCAATGCTTCCACCACAGCCGGATCGGCCAGTGTGGACGTGTCGCCCACCTGATCGGGATGACCCTCGGCGATCTTGCGAAGGATGCGCCGCATGATTTTCCCGCTTCGCGTTTTGGGTAATCCCGGTGCCCAGTGGATCACATCCGGCGCAGCAATGGGACCGATTTCCGCGCGCACATGTTTCACCAATTCGGCTTTCAGCGCATCCGTGTAGTCCACACCGGCAATAGGCGTTACATACGCATAAATGCCCTGCCCCTTGATCTCATGAGGAAAGCCGACGACCGCCGCTTCCGCAACGCTTGGGTGAGACACCAGCGCACTCTCCACCTCCGCCGTTCCCATACGGTGACCCGACACATTGATCACATCATCAATGCGCCCGGTAATCCAATAGTAGCCATCTTCGTCACGCCGGCATCCGTCTCCGGTGAAATAAAGGCCTGGAGCGCGTGAAAAGTAGATTTCCTTGAATCGTTCATGCTGACCATACACCGTGCGCATGATCGCCGGCCAGGGTTCCTCCAGGAACAGCGCTCCACTGCACGCCCCCTCAAGCAGCTCATTTTTTTCATTCAACACAACCGGTTTGACTCCAAAGAACGGAAGTGTAGCCGATCCTGGTTTTGTGGGAATGGCACCGGGCAACGGCGTGATCAATATACCTCCCGTTTCCGTCTGCCACCAGGTGTCTACGATCGGGCAGCGCTCTTTTCCTACGTACTTATGATACCACATCCAGGCTTCCGGGTTGATCGGTTCACCCACCGTGCCCAGCAATCGAAGGCTCGACAGATCGCGGTTTAGTACATGGGATTCACCTTCGCGCATCAGGGCGCGAATGGCCGTCGGTGCGGTGTAGAACTGATTGACTTTGTACTTGTCGACCACATCCCAGAAACGACCGGCGTCGGGATAGGTAGGAATACCCTCAAACATGACCGTAGTCGCCCCGGCGCACAGCGGGCCATAGACGATATACGAATGCCCGGTCACCCACCCGATGTCAGCCGTACACCAATACACATCGCCCTCGTGGTAATCGAATACATACTTGAATGTCGTCGTGGTATAGACCATATACCCGCCCGTGGTATGCAATACCCCCTTGGGCTTACCCGTCGAACCGGACGTATAAAGAATGAACAGGGGATCCTCGGCGTCCATCCATTCAGGCTCACATTGCGGTGACGCCAGTTCCATTACCTCGTGCCACCAGTGGTCGCGCCCTTGTTTCATGGTGACGGGGGCGTGTGTTTCACCGACGCGGCGCG
>CAZWWW010000447.1:0-2923 GCA_964637715.1 uncultured Phycisphaeraceae bacterium
GCTTGCCCTATCTCCGGTAGCACAACGGGTCAGGGCAAGAGCCCAACAACAAACCCGTAACAACGAGAATAACATCGACGTTCTTTCGCATCGTGAGTCTACGTGTAGATCCTACTTCGCCGATACGAACGGTCAACGGACCTATGTTCGTCCGAACGAGACCGTCACGATGCGCTACGTTCGAAGGGGCGCTAAACGATAGCGTTTTCTATCCCGAAGGCGATGTACGATGTGCGTTGGCGGCTTACGTGACGTCGTTGTACCAGATGGGTGGGCGGCGTTCACCCTACTTGCTTGCGAACGTCGGTGGTGTGGGCATCACGCGTCGTATGCACAGGACCGAATCGCCGGCCGGCATCGTCTACGCAACAGATGGGTGGGCGGTGCCCACTGTATTTGCTGATGGGTGGTAGCCTTCTGCGCGCAGGGCAAGGAAGGCAGTGGCCACATTACGAGATACTATGCGCGCAGGGCAGAGAGGGGGGATCCCACGTTTTGACAATAGGGCCTTACTCGATCCGCGCCGCAAGAATGGTGATATCGTCGCTCTGGGGAGCGGAGCCGACAAATGTTGAAACGCTCTTTCGGATGTGTTTGACGAGCGGACCCGGGGGTTTATCCGCCGCTTCAGCCAGCGCGGTCAACAGGCGGTCCATGCCGTACTGACTGCCGTCGGTGTTCATCGCCTCCATCACGCCATCGGTAAAACAAAAGAACGTGACCGGATCCGCCTGCAGGTCGAGCTTGTGCGATTTATAGGCCGCCTCCTCAACGACGCCGAGCGGAAAGTTCGGTTCGTGCGCGGGTTCCTCCGGGCGCGAACCGTCGGCCCGAGTCAAAAGCGGCGGGCAGTGACCCGCATTGGAGAAGGTCACCGTGCGTTCCTTCGGATCGATCAAGGCAAGCAGCGCGGTGATGAACTTGGACGAGGCCGTGTTGCGATGAATCAGCGCGTTTAAGCGCGTGAGCAGTGCGCCGGGATCCTCCGCCTTGTCGACCGTTACGCGAACGGCCGCTTGTAGATTGGCCATCAGCAGGGCCGCCGCGATCCCCTCGCCCGTGACGTCGGCCATCAACAGCCAGCAGCGTCCGTCAGGTCGCTCGATCACGTCGTAATAGTCGCCGCTAACGCCCTGGCCCGGTTCGTTCAGCGCCGCCACGCGCAAGCCATCGTGGTCCGGCATGGTGCGCGGAAACAACCCGGTCTGAATGGTCCGTGCCAGATCGAGATCGCGGCTCATGCGGATCATATCCTTTTGATCCTCCAAAAGCCGCGTGTTGATCAACCCGATCGACACCTGACCGGCGATGGCCGCGAAAAAGTCGATGTCCTCGTCGGAATAGTGCGTCGACGTCGTCGTGCGATCGCCATACACGACACCCAGCGTGCCGTTGCGATCGAGCAAAGGAACGCACATCGCCGATCGAATGCCGTGCTGAACCATGCTGACGGTGGGATCGGCGTTGCCGCCGCCGACGTCGGTGAAAATGGCCCGTTCACCGTGCTCGAGCGCGCGACTCAACAGCGTGCGGCTGATAGTCAGCTCACCCTCGCGCCCGCGCAGATTCCGCACGACAGGCCAATCGACGCCGCGCCCCTTGCGTTGACGCAGTCCGATCGCCCCGCGCTCGAACTGCAACGTCTCGAAACAAATGTCCATGGCGTTTTCGAGCAACTCGTCGCGCCCTTGAAGCATGGTAAGTCTTCCGCTCAGCTCGTAGATCATTTCGAGCCGCCGCTGCGACAGCACGAGTTGCTTATCGCGTCCGACGTAGCGTGTCGCATGACTCTCCGCCGCGCCCGTATCGGACACCACAACCGATCCTGTCGAGCGACTTTCCCTTACGCGGAATACCGCAACCGCGGCGCCAAGCATCACCCGATCGCCGTCTCGCAGCACGGTGTTCCTACAAGGCGCATCGTTCACCAACGTGCCGTTCTTGCTGCCCAGATCTTCAACCAGATAGCCTTCAGGAGTTGGCGTGAAACGCGCATGGCGCCGCGACGCGCTGGGGTCGTCGATCGGGATGTCGCAACCGGCATCGCGCCCGATCGTCTCCGGCGCGCCACCCAGGGTGTGACGAAGCGTACGCCCATCGGATAACGTAATCAGCAACTCAGCCATGACCACCTAATTGCCTTTGCTGTTCTGGCGTGTCGCCGCATCGAATCGTCTTGCCAGACGAAACATGGATTCGACCGCCACAAAAAAGAGCTTGCTTTAGCGTGATCCGGTCGAACCGGGAAGCGCGATGCCTTTGTTGTCCGCTTCGTCCTTGCCGGTCATTGAATAGGAATCATCCTGACGCTTGTGGTTGACCGCCAGCTTTTGCGTGTACAGCTCAAAGACATCTTCCGCATTAAGCCCCACGCACTGAGCCATGCTGATCCAGAAAAACAGCAGGTCGATCACCTCGACGCGGGCGTTTTGGAGATCGTGTATCTCGAACCGGCGCCCCGCCTTCGCTTCGCTGCACCAGTGTTTCCAGAAAGTGCAGTCGCGCAGCTCCTGAAGCTCACTGGCCGCCGCCGTGAGGTAATCGTTAAGCCACCGGCCCGCCTCGACCGGATCAAACCGGTCGCGCAGCGCTTTCGTGTCATAGCCGATACGCTTGTTCAGCTCCGCCTGTTTCTCGAACATACTAGCCAGCACGCGTGCCACCTCCTGTCAGTAGAGCAAGCTCCATGTCTTGTGCAGCGGTGGACGCGCTCTCTTATCCCGTACGCCACCCGGCAAGGCCACATACGTAGACAAGACCCACGAGCGCCCGTCGAATCCGCCTCGAGCGAGACCGCCGTCAATCCGCGCCCACCGTCATCACGCACAGTCAGCGTATCATAGAGCAAGCTCTCTTTTTGTGTAGCGGTCGAATCGCTGTTTCATCCGGTAAAACGACTCGATTCGGCGATACACAATATCAA
>CAZWWW010000448.1:0-2921 GCA_964637715.1 uncultured Phycisphaeraceae bacterium
GTCGGCAGGGGGGAGGGGTTCAAGCGGAGGGGCGGGTCCTTCTTTCAAATGTACTGCCGTACGACGCCGCTTCGGGCAGGGGGCAGCGCGTGCGGTTTGAGGTGAAGCGTGATGACAAGGGAACGGTGGTCTCCAAGAAGCGCGTGACCATCAAGGGGTCGACGTTGAATACGTTGACGCGGCCCGGTCGTCGCGGGTAGTTCGCGCAGGGCGTTTTGAGTGTGTGGGAGCGTGGGTCATGGCCCGTTTGCTGGATCGCTATAAAGCCGAAATCGTACCGGCGTTGAAGACCGAGTTGGGGGTCGCCAACGTGATGCAGGTTCCGTCGCTGCGCAAGGTGGTGGTGTCGATGGGTACGGGATCGCCGACGCAGGACAAGAACCGGTTGGGTGCTGCCTCGGCAGACCTGGCGAAGATCACGGGCCAAAAGCCGCAGGTTTGCCGGGCCAGAAAAAGTGTGTCCAATTTCAAGACGCGGGCGGGTAATGACATTGGTTGCCGGGTGACGCTCCGCGGGCAACGCATGTATGAGTTCGTGGATCGTTTGTTCAACGCCGCGATTCCGCGTATGCGTGACTTTCGCGGGTTGAATCCGCGCAGCTTCGACGGGCGCGGCAACTACAGCATGGGCGTAGCGGACCAGAGCATTTTTGGTGAGATTGACATCGCCCATGTGAGCTATACGCAGGGGATGAACATTACGTTTGTGACCAGTGCGCGGAGCGATGAGCACGCCCGGGCGCTGCTGAAGCAGTTGGGTATGCCGCTTCGGGAAACAGAGAATACGGAAGGTTAGGACAACGCATGGCAACGACCGCGTGGGAAGTTAAAGCAAGACGCACCCCCAAGTTCTCGTCGCGCACCGTGCGGCGTTGTCAGCTTTGCGGGCGATCGCGGGCGGTGTACCGGAAGTTTCAGATTTGCAGAATCTGTTTGCGGAAGCTGGCCCATGCGGGCATGATCCCCGGTATGCGTAAGGCGAGTTGGTAGGCGTTCGATGCTGTTGTCCTTATTTTCGGCGGAACGAGGGAGCTAATACGATAATCCATGTGGTCTGATCCGATCGCTGACATGCTGACGCGGGTGCGCAACGCCCTGCGGGCCAAACACCGCACGGTGTCGATTCCCGCTTCGAAGATCAAGGTGGGTATCGCGCGGGTTCTGAAAGACGAAGGCTACATTAACGGTTTCGACGTGGTGGAGGATACGAAGCAGGGGCTGCTTCGCGTGGAGCTGAAATACGGTCCGCGTGGTGAGGACGTTGTTCGCTCGATCCAACGAAGATCAAAGCCGGGTTGCCGCGTCTATCGCGGGGTTGGTGATTTGCCCAGGGTGATGGACGGGCTCGGTATCTGTGTGGTGTCGACGCCACAAGGGGTCTTGAGCGATCGGGAGTGCCGGGCGCGAAAGATCGGTGGCGAATTGTTGTGTACGGTGGCGTAATCGAAGAACGGTACCGATCCGCGCGAGGTGGTTTCGGTGGACGATCGGCTTCGATGCGGAGAAACGAATGTCGCGCGTAGGCATAAAACCGATTTCCGTACCAAGCGGTGTGACCGTAAGTATCAGCGGTCAGGACGTTTCGGTATCGGGTCCGAAAGGGAAGCTGGCGTGGCGTGCGCCCGCGACGGCGACGCTCGCTCACGATGCAAAGGCGAACCTGATTCGGATCGGGAGAACCGGCGACGAAAAGCAGGCCCGGGCGAACCACGGACTGACGCGTGCGTTGATCGCGAATATGGTTACGGGCGCGTGTGAGGGGTTTGAGCGCCGGATTCAGATTTATGGAACCGGTTATAACTGCAAGTTGCAGGGTAAGACGTTGCATCTGAACGTGGGCTTTTCAGGGCGTCGCCGGGGGATCGGGGCGCAGTTCGAGCTTCCGGTCCCGGATGGTCTCGAGGTGACGGTGGAGAAAGAGGCGGCCCGCGGTGACAATGAGCCGGCACAGTTCGTCGTGCGCGGATGTGACAAGCAAAAGGTCGGGCAGTTTGCCGCGGAGGTTCGCGCGTTGCGACGCAGCGAGCCGTATAACGGCAAAGGTATTCGCTACGAAGGCGAAGTGATTAAGCGCAAACAAGGCAAGGCGCTTTCCGGTTCCGGCGGGTAATCGCGATCCGGGCGCGCTGCGTCCTTGTGTACCGAGTAGGGAATCATGAAGTACGGCAGTATCAAGGTGCAGCGGCGCATGCGGCGCAAACGGGGGTTGACCAAGCGCGTTCGCGGTACGAGCGAGCGACCCCGGCTCACGGTGTCGCGAAGCCTCAAACATATTTATGCGCAGGTTATCGACGACCGGTCGGGCGTCACGATCTGTGCGACGAGCACGCGTGATCGAGAACTTCGTGGCAAGATCCCGAAAGGGAGCGGCGTCGAGGCGGCCAAGGTTGTCGGCGGGGCGCTGGCGGAACTCGCCAAGAGCAAGAACGTCGGGGCGGTCTGTTTCGATCGGAATGGATACAAATACCATGGCCGGGTCAAGGCGCTAGCTGACGCGGCCCGCGAAGGTGGACTTTCGTTTTAGGATATTGGCGGTATGGCGGAACCAGGTAAGAGATCAGGACCGGGTCGTCGGCAGGGTCCCCCGGCCCGTAACGCTGACGATCGCGGGATCGACGAGGTGGTGGTTAAGATTTACCGTTGCTCGACCGTCGTTAAAGGCGGGCGTCGGTTTAGTTTTTCGGCGCTGGTCGTCGCGGGCGATCGCAACGGCAACGTCGGCGTTGGCTACGGCAAATCAGTCGAGGTGCCGTCTGCGGTCGAAAAAGGTAAGAAAATTGCCATTCGGAACATGCGCCGGGTGATGCTGGCCGGCGGAACGGTTCCGCAGCGGGTGTTCGGGTGGTTTGGGGGCAGTATGGTGGTGTTGGTTCCTGATAGTGCGGGTTCGGGCGGTGGCGGGGGTACGCGTGTGCGTAGAT
>CAZWWW010000449.1:0-2908 GCA_964637715.1 uncultured Phycisphaeraceae bacterium
TCCACCAGGAGGCTTACTTCATAGTTTCATGGGCAAACTTGTTTGCCCGTGACTGTCCCCGGAACAACACGGGCAAGCTGCTGCTGGCCCATACCACCCCAAAAACAAGGTGTGACAAAGCACTAGTCACGACAGCCCACCTCGGGCGGAGAATCGTGTCATTCTACACACCGGGTGTGTCTTATCGCGCATGAGTACGGACGAGTAAAGGCGCGACCCGGACCCCACGACCCGGATTCAGGCCATCCACCGCTGATTCTAAGGTTTCGATCGCTGGTTTCGGATCCAACCCGGCAAGTAGGGCTGGAATCTGCCGGCGAAACCGATTCCGATTCGATCTTGTCGTGGCATCTAAATTGCCATGCAGTACTTCGGAACGTGGGTCGCCGGGCCGCCGCCTGCGAAAGCCACACGATGTTTCCCATTCGGAACGCGTGCGCTGCGGCGTCGATCTGATGCGAGTGCAGGCTTGAGCGGTTCGGGACCGTTCCGTTCCGTTGCGCCGCCGAACTCCGGCGGCCGAACAGAGCGCAGGGCGGATAAGCCGCTGTAGTCAAAAAGGGAGAAGCGCACCGCAGGTTGGCGGCAAGAGCCCCGCGTGACATGAACGAACGTCGAGACCGGCGTATCATTGGCTGTTCCGAACTCTCCTCTCTCCGGCCCGAACACGGAACAACCACGCCGGTCTCGCGTTCTATTCGCACCCTTCGATTCAAGCGTCAGTAAGCGTAAGAGCCTTCCGGGTCGTGACACGATCAGCGATCCTAAAACATGGTGGGGCGCGTCGTTCTTTCGCCGCAAGCCGGACGGTTGACTTGCCACGGTCGAGGCCGGTGAACCCCCTGGCATAGAGCGGCCTTTGATTCTGATATTGTGTATCACCGAATCGAGTCGTTTTGCCGATTGAAACAGCGATTCAACCGATACTCAATAACAGAGCTCGCTTGATACCCCACTTCGCGCTGGGGGCGTGCTACACCTTTGCGTGGAGCCATCGACCACGCACGAATCGAGCGTACGCCGCCGCCGCCCGCCAGAGATTGTCGGCGAACATGCCGACCCACGCACCGAGCAGCCCGCCGTTGAGCATGATCCCGAACACGTAACCCACGGGAACACGAAGCAGCACGGTTCCTACGAGCGAGATGAGCAGCGGGAAACGCGTATCACCCGCGCCGCGCAGTCCACCGACGTACACGATGGACGCGACCATAAAAGGTTGCATAAGGGCCAGGTATCGAAACGGCCCAACGCCCACCTCACGAACCAGCGCGTCGGCGCTCATCACCTCGAAAACGGTCTTGGCACCGAAGAAAAAGAAGATGGCCACCGCCAGGTTGAGCGTCACAGACTGGATAACACCTTCATGGCCTACCCGGCGCGCCCGCTGGGGCAGGCCCGCGCCGAGC
Organism: uncultured Phycisphaeraceae bacterium; assembly: GCA_964637715.1. Taxonomy (GTDB): domain Bacteria; phylum Planctomycetota; class Phycisphaerae; order UBA1845; family UBA1845; genus CAZWWW01. Next base: position 1,410 of record CAZWWW010000449.1, read on the forward strand.
GCCTGCCCGATCATGGTCGCCGTCGCAGCCGACCAGGCAACCGCCGGCAGGTAGGAAAAGGCCTCCACCCGCACCGCCACGATGTGCGCGGCAAAATAGGCCTGCCCCAGCGGATCGGACGCCAGACGCGCAATGAGCGCGAGAAACAGGAAGTGCCCGGACCACATGACCGCACCGTCGACTCCGGCGGGCAGACCGATACGCAGGATACGGTACGCGTTGCGTCGCGACGGGAGCAGTTCGTGTCGCCTCAGATGAAGCCCGCTTCTACCTCCAACAAAAACCGCGGTAGTTAACAGCGCGCCCACGACGCGGGCGGTGATCGTGCCCAGAACAATGCCCTGAACCCCCAGGGCGGGACAGGGCCCGAATCCGTACACAAAGGTCATAGAGGCGATGACGTTGGCGACGTTGATGACCCCGAAGATCAACATCGGCGTTCGCATGTTGCCCACGCCGCGAAGCGCTGCGCAACCAACAAATGTGATCCCGCTCACGATATAGCCCAGCGCGTCGATTCGCAGGTATTCGACGGTCATGCCGAAGGCGTCTCCGGTCATGTGGCAATACCGTGCGAGCAGAGGCGCCAGGGCGAACATCGTGATCGCAACGCCCGATCCGAGCAACGCCGCCAGCGTTAGGGATTCGTTGGCAAACCGGTTGGCTTGCGGCTGGTCCCCGCCGCCCGTGTACCGTGATACGAGCGCCGTGGTTCCCGTGGCGACCAGCATGAAGAGCATTCCGCCGAGCCAATCTACATAAGAGGCCAACCCGATGGCGGAGGTCGCCGCCGGACTGATCCGCCCGGCCAAATAGGTGTCGAACAGTCCGACGAACGTGTTAAGCAATTGCTCGGTCAGAACGGGGAGGGCGAGCCAGAGCATCGTCGAACGGACTGAGCCTGATACGACCCATCGCCTGCGCTCGTGCTCGTTTCGGTGGGCCGATGTCGCACCCTGATCCGACGGCTCACCGGCGTTGGTCGTCTGAGATGCCTTGGAAAGGTCGTTTATCGCTAGCGCTCCGTACCGGTGGTCGACATAGGGGGCATCGTACCATCAAACTCGTTTCGAGCGGCGGGTGCGTCTCGACACACTTTGCCTTGATACGTGCCGTGTCGGTGGGGGATCGATTTGAACCGATGGATTCGCAGGGTATACTCATTTGGAGCTTGGTGCAGCGCCACAGCTTATTCTTAGGGTTCGTTGTGGGTGGTGTGGGCAGACTTGTTTGCCCGTGACTGCCTCCGGAACAACACGGGCACGCTGCTGCTTGCGCCTGCCGCACAACAAACGAGGTGTGACAAAGCACTAGCGGTGTACCCGGTGTGATCGCGTCAAGAACGGTCGCAGCCGTTGAATCAATTACAACACGGCACAAACCCGGCGGTTGTGGTCGGGCCTGGATGGCTTGAATGGGAAAAACAGTTACTAGACCGCCCGTGACCACGGAACAGGTCGTCCGCACCGGCACGGTGTTCATGATCGTGTTGAGACTGA
>CAZWWW010000450.1:0-2895 GCA_964637715.1 uncultured Phycisphaeraceae bacterium
AACGCGAAAAAAGGGCCAGGTGGTGGCGTTCGGCGCGGTCGGCATGAACGTGCCAAGGATCGACGCGATCATGACGAATCGGTACGCGGATCGGATGCTCGCTGACGCGCGCGCGCGACTTCCAGACCGCATGGGAACTCCACTCGCCTGCCCGGCGCGCACCCATTACGCCCACCCGTGCGCCAGACGGGTACCGCGTCGCGCGCCGCTACAATGGCAAAAACATATAGCATGACTCATGCCATCGCAAACAAAAAAACAAAAAACCGAGGCGATTCGTTTAACGCCGCAAAGCCATCAGCAGCCTGCCTCTTATCAAGGGCGTCCTGCTGTGTTACGCTGAACCCGTACCGCCTCGGAACGAAAGGCGATCGAAAATACCAGGCAGTTCGTACATCGATGCCGCTCCCGAAAGCACCGCTCGCATCCCGGCGACGCTATGATCGGCCGGTGCTCAGGAGTTCGACGACGTTATGATCGACCTACCCTCACCCGCACTCGTCGGTGTCATCCACCTCAAAGCGTTGCCCGGCGCACCGGGGCATGTGCTTTCAATGGATGAAATCGTTGACCGCGCGATGTCAGAAGCGAAAACGCTCGAAGCGACCGGCTTTGATGCCGCCATTGTCGAAAACTTCGGGGACAGACCCTTCCGCGCAGCGCGAATCGAACCGGCGACGGTGGCGGCGATGGCTGTCGTCGCGGACCGGATACGCCGAAACTCACAACTGCGCGTCGGGATCAACGCGCTACGTAATGATGCGCTGTCCGGTCTGGATATCGCCGCGGTTACCGGCGTGTCGTTTGTGCGCGTCAACGTTCACGTCGGCGTCTATGCAACCGACCAGGGGGTTATCGAAGGATCGGCGGATCAAACGTTACGCCGGCGCAGGGCGCTCGGCGCTCGGGTGGCCATTCTTGCCGATGTGGGTGTCAAGCACGCCCGACCCGTGAGCGAACCGGACATAGCCCGCGCGGCGAAGGACACCGCCTATCGCGGTATGGCCGATGGACTGATCGTCACGGGACCGGCGACCGGAGTGCCCGTCGATCCTTCTGACATCGAGCGCGTCCGCACGGCCGTGCCTGATCGACGCCTCTTTGTCGGCAGCGGAGCCACCGCGGATACGGTGGCTAAGTTGCTCACCGTAGCCACAGGCGTGATCGTCGGATCATCACTCAAACAGAACGGCGACCCCGATCGTCCGATTGACCCCGGTTGCGCCGCCGCCTTCGCCAGAGCAGCCGGGCGCTGCTAGAACTTGCTCCAGCCAGCCAAGAGGTCATCGGGAATCGTCCTCTACCCGCGCGGGTCGGCTCGGGTGCGGTTCGGTTCGACGGGCGAGCGAATGCCCTGCGCTTCGTTGTCCCGCCGGTAGATCGTGCCGCGCCAGGTCGTGCTCGTAGCGCCAAGCGCTTTGAGCACCGCATTGCCGAGCATGGCCAGGGCGACGCTCGCGCCGATCACATGGGTCAAGGCCCATCCGCGACCTATGCGCACGATACTGTTGTAGCGCTGAGCCGCCACGATCTGCAACACGACCACCAGCAACCAGGCCATCGTGGCGTTACGCCAAGCTGCGTCCGCCGCATTAGGCGCCTTCAGCCACATCGCGCCTGAGATGACCAGTGCGATCCACGGCAACAGGCTATACGCCACCAGCATGGCCATCGATATGCCGAGCCGCCGCAGCGTACCGAGCGTACCGTAGAAAATGCGCGACCACCCGCGCCAGGCCTCGCGCGGCGTGCGGTACATGCGCGTCCGGTAGAGGTCTTCGTTCTCGGTGACCCGCGCGACAAAACCACCACGCTTGGCGAACCGGGCCATCTTCGTGTCTTCGTTGAGCTCGGCGCGAACCCGCTCGTGACCGCCGATGCCCTCATAGCACCGCCGCGACATCAGCATGAACGCCCCATTCGCGTAGGCGGTCTTTTTCTCGGGATTGTTCACCCGGTCCGGTAGGAACCACAAGATCAACACCCATGAGCACACCGGTTGGATGATCCGCTCCCACACCGTCGGCGTATCGAGCAGCGGGATCACCGAGAGAAAATCAACGCCCTTCTCCACCACCTCCGCCATCGCTACCGACAGCGTGCGCCGGGAGGTCTGCCGGCAGTCGGCATCCGTAAAGAGAAGCCAGTCGCCCGTGCTGACCGCAACGCCCTCGCGCATGGCGTTGTTCTTACCGAACCAGCCGTCGCGCGGCTCCAGAACGGTCACCACACTTAGCCGACCGTCGGACTGCGCTTCGAGCCGTTTGAGGATCGCCGGTGTTTCGTCGACGCTGCGATCGTCTACGGCGATAACTTCGAAGTTGGGATAATCCTGATCGAGCAGGGTGGAAACGCACGCCTCGATATTGGCCTCTTCGTCCCGCGCGGCCACCAGAACACTCACGCGCGGCGGCGACGCGAGCGGATGCGGGTGTGAGGTGGAGCCGAGTATCGCTCGGCGCCGCACCGCGATCCCCATCGCCAGAAACCGGAACGCCCATACCGTGCCGATCACGCCCGCAAGCGTCAGCCATCCGGCATAAAGAATGGTTGTGAAACTACCGCCCATAGGTTTGACTAATCGAGGATGTGTTCTCCGGCATGGGCTAAGCGTAACACAGCCGCACGCCTCGTCGAGGGGGGTCCACACGCTACCCGACGACGCATCTTGCGGGTGCCCCACCCTTGAGCACAGCGGAAGGGTGGGGGACTAACAATCTGGTCAGGTCGCGCGGGCTAAAGCCCGCGTGCCGCAACATAAGAACGAACCTTGTGCTAAAGGACACGGCTATGGCGGCGGGACATGAGCACGCCGCCAATCAGCAAAACGAGGGTTAAAACGACCAACCCCCACGCCGAGACTGTCGGGATCGCGAAACAGTCGGGCAGCCCGTC
>CAZWWW010000451.1:0-2894 GCA_964637715.1 uncultured Phycisphaeraceae bacterium
CTGTGCGACGATCGTACCGCCCTGCTTGCCCGCACCGGGACCGACGTCGATCATGTGATCCGCCCCGGCGATCACCTCAACGTCGTGTTCGACGACGATGACGGTGTTGTCCAGATCGGCTAGGCGCCGAAGCAACCCGGTGAGTCGACGTGTATCGCGCGGATGCAGCCCGATGGTGGGTTCGTCGAGCACGTAGCACACGCCGGACAGACCGCTGCCGATCTGCGTGGCCAACCTGAGGCGCTGAAACTCCCCACCGGAGAGCGTCGCCGACGCGCGACTAAGCGAAAGATACTCAACCCCCACATCGCACAGGAACCGGAGGCGCTCGCCCAGCTCTCGAAGAAGCGGTTGGGCGACAGCGGCGTGTTCACCCTCGAACGCGAGACCGTCCAGGAACGATCGCGCATCCTGAATAGTCAAACGCGAAACGTCCGCGATGTTGAGATCATTGATCTTGACGCACAAGGCTGTTCGATTGAGACGTGTGCCTGCGCATGCGCTGCAAGGCGACTCGTCGAGAAAGGCGTGCAGCCGGTGGCGCGCCGATTCCGATTCCGTTGTTGACCACCGGCGTTCGAGGTTGGGAAGAACGCCCTCGAAGTGCGAACCAAAACGAGCGGCATCCTCGTCGGTGGTACCGTGCATGAGAATGCGATACGCCTGTTCGCCCAGCCTGTTTACGGGCATGTCGGGTGGTACGCGGAACTGCTGGCAAAACGCCTCGATCATCTTGCCGTAAATGGCCGACAGGCGTCGCCCTTGATGCTTCCACGCCGCGATCGCCCCATCGCGCAGCGACAGGCTCGGGTCGGGCACGACCAGCTCCCGATCGAACGCAAGTTTCACGCCCAGCCCGTTGCACGTTTCGCAGGCACCCTGCGGCGTATTGAAGCTGAACCCCTGTGGGGTCGGCTCGTCGATGCGTACTTCGGGGTGTTCCGGGCAAGTTAGAGTCGTACTAAAGGCTTCGTCGACCCAGCCGCCCTCGTCCGTTCGGCCCGTAATAATGACGCGCCCGCGGGCGAGGCGCGCGGCGGTCTCGATCCCATCCGCCAGGCGCTGGGCAATCTCCGGTTTGGTGACGAGCCGGTCTGCCACGACTTCAATGGTGTGCTTGCGCTGCGCGGAGAGCGGTTCAAGCTCCTCCAGCAACACGATGGTTCCGTCCACCCGCGCGCGCACGAACCCCTCGCGGATCATTCGTTCAATCACCTGCTTGTGGGCACCGCGCTGGTTGTTGACCATGGGTGCCAGCACCATGATGCGTCGCCCGGTCGGACCGGCGAGAACCGCGTCGACCATCTGCGTGGTGGTTTGGCGAACGATGGGCCGGTCACAGATCCAGCAGCGGGCTTCGCCGGTTCGTGCAAAGAGCACGCGCAGGAAATCCAGCACCTCCGTTGTGGTACCGACCGTGGAGCGCGGCCCGGGTGTGCCGATGCGTTGCTCTATGGCAATCGTCGGACTCAGGCCTTCTATGCGGTCGACGTCCGGTTTGGGCATTTGCTCGAGAAACGGGCGGGCATGGGCCGAAAGCGATTCGACGTACCGCCGCTGCCCTTCCGCATAAATCGTGTTGAACGCGAGCGAGCTCTTGCCCGATCCTGACACGCCGGTGATGACAGTCAGCACGCCGCGCGGAATATCCACAGTGACGTTGCGCAGGTTGTGCTGCCGGGCCCCAACGACGTGCAATGGCTTACGATGATCCATGACTTTATAGGCAACCGGGTTGTCGACCCGGCAAACGAGGACACCTATTGGGCGAAAGACTGCGGAGCGATGGCCATAAACCGCCAGAGATTCAGGCAATGCCCGAAGAGTCGCCTTTCGACAAAAAAAGGATCGACCGGCCACCTCCCATACCCATCCCGAAAGCTGACATCGTCCGTCAGGTCCGCTTCACGATGGCCGGTGGAGCCGACGTTTCCCTCGCCGGCAACGCGACGGTCCTTTCGTTGGGTACCTTACAACACAGCCACGGATTCGTCCCGGAACCGCCGCCGGCCGCCACGACGGTCCATGGAAACGCCAGAGGGCGGCGCGATCCGAATCCTCGCACGTGGCGCCCTGCTACGGGTTGAAGTTGTCCGAAAATGTAGGCTCGCAGAGGCCGCGCCGAACGATTGTGCGCGGGGCTAACGGGGCTGCCTCTATCGATCCGAAAGGTTCAGTAGCCACCCTGGGCGTGGTTCGTGTGACTATAGCAGGCTCTGTGATCGTGTACCGCCCCGTTTATTCGATCCGTCGGACGAAACAGGGATTCGGCCGCTATACCACAACGGCCCTTGTTCTGGTTGTAACGAACGGTCAACGTCGTTGCGATAAAGTAGACCGACCATCGTCCGGTTCTTATACTTCAGGGGGCTCGACCGCAGCGGTCTCGATCCAAGTCCGGACCGATAGGCCCGCCGCGGCGGTACACCCGTGTGGCCAACGCCCGGTATATATGTAGCAAAGTGCACCTCGGCGGTGCCGCGCCGCCGACATCGGAACCACAGGAGGGATCGCTGAATCCCCGCGCGAAAGGAGAGACTATGGAAGCACGATCAACCCGCCCAGGCTCATGGCGTCGTCGTCTCACGGTGCTATCGCTGTTTGCGGCGCTGGTTCCGTTCGTTGCGTGGGCCGGGAATTCTCGCGAATCGGTATCCGTCAACGCTAACGACGTGTGGCAGCGTACGGTCGGGCTGGTCACCGAAGGACACTTCGACGACGCCGCCCAGCTCATGTCACGGGTTGATGCTTCCGCTCCCATCACCAAACAGGTTCGTACCTGGCTTGATAAATGGCAAGCTATGCAGCGCGAGCGCCGCGAGGCGGATCGAAAAGATCTTGCACGGTACACCGCCTACGCCAAGGAACGCATCGTTCGCGGTGAACTTGACGGT
>CAZWWW010000452.1:0-2871 GCA_964637715.1 uncultured Phycisphaeraceae bacterium
CCTCTTCGGCGCCGACGTTGCGGAGCCTGATCTCGGGAATCGTCACCGTCACCGTGCGCACGGCGTTGGTACGAAGGTCGGCCACTTTCAGCTCAGGTCCGACCTGAAACACAATCTCCCCGCCGCCGTCGGGACCCGGTCCGATCGCAGGCCACTTGATGTCGTAATCCTTTTCAAATGTGACCTGCCTGCGCACGCCCGAGATCGTTTCGTAGGACCACAGGTTTAGCCGATGCGCCGCCCCGGCATCCGACATGTAATAGATGGTTCGACCGTGCCACATGGGCTGGGAATCCGTTCCTTCCCAATCGGTGATCTTCTTGGCCGCGTGATTGTGAAGGTTGAAGACCCAGATGTCGGTAGCCATGCCGCCGCGGTAGCGCTTCCACGTTCGGTGGTCACGTGTGTGCGGTGTGTAGGCCAGCCATTCGCCGTCGTCGCTGATGGCCCCGTTCGCCCCATACGGGACGGGGACTTTCGTTGGAAGCCCGCCGGTCGAGCTGGTTATGTAGAGCCGGCTCTGCCTTCCGAGCCCGGCGAAGGCGTTCGTGAAATAGAGCAACCCGCCGTCCGGTGTCCAATCGCACAGCGTTTCGTTGGCTGGATGATAGGTGACGCGATGCGGAATACCGCCGGATACCGGCACGGTATACAGGTCGGTGTCGCCGTCGTAGTTTCCGACGAAGGCAATCGTCGAACCGTCCGGACTGAAACGAGGGAACCGCTCCTGGCCGGGCGGGCTCGCCAGCGGAGAAGCCATGCCTCCCTCGCGTGGGACCACCCAGATGTCGTTGGCATAGACAAAGGCGATGTGGGTCGCGCTGATGTCCGGAAACCGCAACATGCCCGCGTGCGGTGCATGACTCTTCGCGACGCCCCCTGCACCCGCCTCGACAACATTGGAAACCGCAAGAACGCCGATTGCGCTCGCCAAACCTACCACCAACGACACCCGTCGTACCATGAGACCCTCCAATCTTAGTCAATTTACCTTAAGGTCCTATTATAACGGCACAGGCGGGTTGTCACACGAGGATCGAGCGCGGATTCTTGTAAGAGTTCGTACGACAAGCGGCTTGGCTGGAGTCGATCAGGTGATCGAGAGGCGTCTCGATTCGCGTCGTGCAACGAAAACGGCGAACCCGCCCAGCAGTACGAGCAGCATGGCCCCGACAACGTAAGGCCACGCCGGTCCGACGTCCCAGAGTAATCCGCCAATCGGCGGGGCGATCGCCCGCGCCAGTGAGCTGGCCGATTGTGAGATGCCGAGTGTCGTGCCCTGTCGGTTGCGGTCGGCCCGGCGCGAGATGAGGGCGTTGAGGTTGGGGCCCGTCAACCCCTGGCCGAGTGCCATAGGTATGACACCCACGAGTAACAGGGCCCATGCAAGACTCCTGTGGTCCGTTTGCGCCATCAAGGCCAGGATGATGAACCCCACCGCGGTGATGAAGGGGGCGAACGAGACCACGCGCAGTTCGCCGACGCGCCGGGCAAGCCGACCGACGAGCACACCCTGAACCAGGACCATAAGCAAACCGATGTACGCGAACACAAGCCCCGTCCCACGTTCCTCGATGCCGAGCCGCGCAAGACACAGAAACACGAACGTTGTCTCGAGCAGTACCAGCGCGAAGTTGGTACCGAACACGAGAAACAGCATTGGACGCATTCGTCGGTCTTGAAATGCCCTCCGTATAGCGCCCAAGGCGAACCAGCCTGGTTTTTGATGTGTCGGGAGTGTGGCACGCGGTGGTTCAGGAAGCTTCCGCCACACGAGCACCAGCGCCGTGCAGGAGACGACCGCGGCGCCGAAGGCGGGATAGGCTGTTCCCTGTTCGGGTCCGCTGATGAGATGACCTAGTGCCGCCAGCGCGGCACCGATCGCCGGACCGACCACGAACCCGACCCCAAAGGCCGCGCCGAACAAACCCATACCCCGCGCGCGGTCTTCGTCGCGCGTCACGTCGGCGATGTAGGCCTGCGCGGTGGCGACGTTGGCACCGGTCATACCGTCCAGTGCTCGCGCGACGAACAATAGCGGCAATGAATGTGCCAGGTCCGCGACACCCAACAGGGTATGACTGATGACGCTGCCGGCTATACTGAGCAGCAGCACGCGTCGCCGTCCGATGCGATCCGACCATCGACCCAGGATGGGGTTGAACAGGATCTGCATGGCGGCGTAGATACCGATGAGCAGACCGAATGTGAGACCACTCGCTCCAAGTCGTTTCGCATACACCGCCTGCAACGGGATAATCAGCCCGAAACCGACGAGGTCAACAAAGGCGACAAACAGGATGATGCGCAGCGGTTTTCGGGGCATTTGCCTTGCTCGCACTACGGTATCAGGGCATCTTCGGGGTCTTATCGACCTTGAGGGGGGTCTCCGATGCCGATTCCGTCGGCAATGAATACAGAACCGGGCATAGATCGGGTATTTATTGAATTGACGCAGGAACAAAGTATCCTGAGAAAGTATGACGAAAGGGGGTTGACAGTATTACAAGCTCCCATATCATGCCCGGTTCGCCCTTCAAGAGTGTTGGGGCGTTGTTCTTTGACAAGTGAACAGGTTTGTCGTCGTGAGGGTGTGAAGTTCGATCCGCGCCGCGTCTTTTATCGGTGCGTGATCGGGCTCAAACCTGCGGGTCGGGTTCTAGCCGGGCCTGCTCGCGGGTAAAGTACGCCGGTGGCGCGTTCGCGTGCCGTCGGCAAGGCTTTCATTCTCATAGACGCAAGAATGAATTGCCCAACGTCAATCTGACGGACGCGTCGCTCCGGCGGCGCGGACGTTACGGATACAAACTTTTAACTGAAGAGTTTGATCCTGGCTCAGAACGAACGCTGGCGGCGTGGCTAAGGCATGCA
>CAZWWW010000453.1:0-2863 GCA_964637715.1 uncultured Phycisphaeraceae bacterium
GATTCTCCGGATGAAACGGTGATTCGACCGCTACACAAAAAGAGAGCTTGCTCTATGTGGAACGCTGGGCGACGGTGCGGCGGTTTCCGTCGCTCATCGTCAAGCCCAATCCATCAGGTGGGCAGCGAAAACGATGGCGCGCCCTTGAGGCTTGAGATCACCGGGGTCGCGTGCCGTGCTCGGCTGTGATGATGCTGTCGATACCGCCCCGCCGGCTCCAGCGCGTGCGCACCTGCATCCATTGAGGTGCGCAGCGAGCGACAAGATCGTTCAAGATAAGGTTGGTTATGTCTTCGTAGAAGATGCCCTCATCTCGATACGCCTGCAAATACAGCTTAAGGCTCTTGAGCTCGACGCACGTCGCTCCGGCGATATACCGGATACGGATGCGGGCGAAGTCCGGCTGTCCCGTCCTGGGGCACAGGCTGGTAAACTCATACACCCGGTGACAGATCAAATAGTTGCGCTTGGGGTGTGGGTTGGGAAACGTTTCGAGTAAGGACGCGTCAATCATCGATCACTCCCAACGCCGCGCACGATTTGACAAAAAGGCACGCCGAAACAACCGGCCGGATATCGATCGTCTCTGCCCGTTCGCTGAGAAAACATGAGACCGTGCTGGAGAACGGGACTGTGCCCGGCTTCGTACAAGACACGCCCTAGAGCATTTCCCGTTTTTGTGCTCCGAGCCGCGGGCTTCAGCCCGCGCGATCTCCCCGGTCTCGATGCCGGTTAGGGTGTCCAAGAACCGGCGCATCAAAACGATAAATGCTCTAACTCTATACTAGCTGTCGAATCACTTTTTCGTCCGGTACGTCAACACAACACAACGCCACGAACCACGGTAACAGAAACCCCTCTCAGGCGACAAAAAATACGAGCGCGTTCAGAACAAGGTCGGGCCCCACCGTCACTTTTTCGGCTCGAGCGCGCGGTCGCGGGTGACCATGGCCCGCTCGATCAACGCCTCGGGATCAACCGGCTGGGTGGGCAGGAGCACATAACGCCGCTCATGCACGTCGTGCAGGCGACCGGGCCACAAGACCTCGAAGAAAAAGTCAAGCGGGATCCTTTGATACCAGGGGGCGGTGATGTTCCAGTGGGTTTGGAGCGTCTGATACCCTTCCTTGCGGATCGTGACGTCGTAATCGCCGTACCACAAAAAATCCGTCTCGACGGCGCTGCGCCCGACTTCCTGATCGTTCAGGTACACGAGGGCTTGGGGCGGCTCCGTTGTGATCTTGAGCGTACGGCACACACAACCCGCCACACAACCCGCCAGACAGATAGCAATCACAGGCAGGGAGATACGCGATAAGCTCGATCGAAAGCATGTGGTGCGGTTTGTTGCCCCATGCCGCCGATCGATCCTGGTCAGCGCACGGTGCCGACGGATCCCGGCCAATGCGCGATACCGATGGGTTCTGGTCAACGCATGGAGCGCTTCCGCTTGGATCGGATTCATACGGTTATCGATGTCCGTAGAGGTATTCGTGAAGGTATTCGATGGTCGCCTGCTGATCCGCACTTTCACTGGCCATGATATCGCCCGACGAAATCATGCCGTGGAGCTTCCCGTCCTCCACGACCGGTAAATGACGGACTCGTTGTTGGGTCATAACGCCCTTCGCCTCGGCGAGACGGGTGCCGCGGAGACAACAAGCCATCGGTGACGTCATCACTTCTTTAACGCGAACATGCTCCGGCTTGTGCCCGGCTGCGACGACGCGACGGAGAATGTCCCGCTCCGTGAAAATGCCCACGACCTTATCCCCCTCGAGCACGACGACCGCGCCGATTCGCTTGTCATTCATGACGGTCGCCGCTTCCAGCACGGACTGATCGTGGCTCACCGTCGTTACATGCGAACCCTTTTTATCGAGAATCGATTGTACTGTCGGCATGAGCTTCTCCTTGCGGGAACAAGAAACAATCGCGCCATCGACCGCCAAGCATGGGGATTGTGCTGCGGTTCGGGGCGAACCGCAAGGGGCAAAGTTTGATTCTCTCGTAAAAACCCGATGCTTTTCTGTCGTCGTGGTGCGTAACTTGCCGGTGTATTTTAGTTTCGTCAGGTTTCGTTTGCGACGGATCCCACTGGTTTGCCAAGGACGGTCATGCCTGTTTCGACGCACGGATACGCAGGCCACGTTCGGTTCACTCAGCGTGCCGCGCTCGCCGAAGAAGATCGCCATACTGGAAAAGAAACATTGGGCGGGCGGCTTTCGTCGCAAGGCGCTGCCGGTGCTGCTCGCCCACGAAGAAACCTTTCGGCCGCTCTTCTGCGAAGATAACGGCCGGCCCAACAAGCCCGTCGCCGCCACGCTGGGGCTGCTGATCCTCGAAGAAATGTTCGATCTCACCGACGAAACGGCGCAGGACAATTTCGAGTTCAACACCGCCTGGCAATACGCCCTCGACGTCGAACCGGACGAAGCCCACGTATGTCAAAAGACGCTGCACAACTTGCGCGTCAAGATGAGCGCGGCGGAAGAAGACGGAATACTGACCTACACGGCCCTGTGTTCGATGAGGTCGTCACGGCGATTGTCAAAGACCTGAGAATCAAGCTAAATAACTCCACGCAATAGGGAAACCAATAGGAAAACGGGTGTCCTATGGCGCAAGGGCGAGGTGAAATCGCTCGGTTTCCCATTTGTGAGCATCTATTTAGTGCTCCGACACAGCTCAATTGATGAGTGTCGCGGGGTGGCATGGGCAAACTTGTTTGCCCGTGACTGTCCCCGGAACAACACGGGCAAGCTGCTGCTTGCCCATGCCACCCCAAAAACAAGGTGTGACAAAGCGCTAGTGCTACTCGCCATACGTTTCGATACAGGCAATCGCGATCCCGTGTCGATGC
>CAZWWW010000454.1:0-2841 GCA_964637715.1 uncultured Phycisphaeraceae bacterium
CCCGGGGCGGGGGTGGTCCGCGCGTGGACCGGTCCATGGTCACCGCGGGGGCTCGCAGGAGAACCGACACGCTCCATCGGAGGCTCGTGCGCGATGGGATGGCCGGGCTCAGCATCAACCTTGCCCGAAGATTGATCGCATCCCGCCGCCAGGAGTAGGACAACGGCGTACGCCACGCGCGTCAGCGCGCCGCCGTTTCCCCTCATCGTCCCGCCGGTCGCTTCAGCCACAATCCCGCATCGGGCGCTCGCCGGTTGCATCATATTAACACGTATCATGATAGGCGTGACTATTCCTCTTTGGTTCCTGCCGGCGCATTATCTCTTATTGTATCTCGTCGCATCAATTCGATGTACCCGGCGAAACCGTGACGCGATCGCTACCAACAAAACGGAGTTCGCTCCACCGATAGCATCTTTCCGGACCGCACGCGGCAAGAAAGCGCTCCGCAGTCACTCGCAATACTGTCTCTTGCAACCCAGGCTCAGCGCTCCTACCGCTTCTCATACGCCCGCTTGCTTTTCGACGTATGCCCTTTTTCATCGCCAAACGGCGGGTCGCGGGGCACATGGCAGTGTGACCGCGTGATACGACTGGACAGCCATGATACGGGGCGGGTTGTCGCGAGGGAAGAACGGCACGGTGTCGGCTCGCGTCGGTCCCGTTCGGATCTTGGTCGGGCACACTCGGGTGTCCCGGACCGCGCCCAAGCGAAAGGGACGCGGAGGGGTTCGCTGTTCGGCCGCCGTTGGCTGTCGTTCAGCGCGGCATGCGCTGCCCGCCCCCGCGAATCACCTCATCGACTTCGTCAGGGCGCCGCAGCAGGGATCAGGTCTTTCAAGCGCGCGGCCGCCACCGCGTGGGCGGGATCAATCGCCAGCGCTCTACGGTAGTGAGCCACCGCGTCACCCGCTCGACCGAGCCGTTCATACGCATACCCCAGTCGCGCGTGGGCGTCGGCATCGTGCGGTGCAAGTCGTACCACCGATTCAAACGATCGCGCCGCCGCCGCCCACTTCCCTTGCTCCGACAGCGCTATGCCCAGGTTGAACCAGGCGTCGACGAACTCCGGGTCGATCCGTGTCGCCTCGCGCAGTTGGGTTATGGCCCGGTCCACGTCGCCATGCCGCAGCAACACCGCGCCATAGCTGTTTCGGGCACGGACGTTGCGCGGATTCAACGCGATGGCTTGTTCGAAATGATCGGCGGCTTCGGTTGTTCGTCCCAACGCATCAAGCGTAATAGCCAGGTTGTTGTGCGCCTGATCATACTGCGGACGCAGCGCAATGGCGGCCTCGTATTCCCGCACCGCCTCATCCAGGCGACCGGCATCACTCAGCGCATTGCCGTAATTATATCTCACCTTGGGCGCTGACGGGGTACCGGACGCCAGGTGCGCACAGAGGCTCAACGTGTCACGCCATGGCACCAACGCGGCTCTTGAAGCAAAACCCTCGCCCACGCAAAGACAAACGATCAATGTCACGATGCCCGCCCTGATCGGCGCCGCTGGCACCCTGGCGCGACCGGCGTTTCGCCACAGCGATCCGACGGCATACCCGAGGGGAATCAACACACCGATCATGGGTAAATAAAGGAATCGATTGGCGGCCACCACCTCGGTGAATCCGATGACACCCAACGTCGGGGCGAGCAGAACCAGAAACGTGGCTGCCCCTGATGCCACGCCCCGCGTCCAACGCAGCGACGCGATCACGATCGCCACCAGTCCCATTGAGCTGAGCGTATAGACAAGCGCAGAGGTCTGGCTCAACGAAAACGGTTCGGGGAACACGTAATACCCCGGCCAGCCGACAGGCCAAAGCAGTTGGCGGAGGTAGAACGACAGATTATACCCCACAATCAAAAGGGGTCGCCACGCTGACAGCGCCGCGGCGGAAAACGTCCCGCCGGTACGCGCCTGCGACACGATCGTGATGACGGAGAACACAACCCCGATCACGGCGAAGGGTATTTTTTCGATCACGGTGCGCTTGGTCAGGCGCCGCAAAGGCCACCAGTCCCATATCAGGAGCACCGCGACCAGCGGTACCGCTGTCGGCTTGGACAACAGGGCAAGCCCATACAGCACAAGACTTAGGACGAACCACGCATAGCGATGCGTGCGCGTCCAACGTACATAAGTAATCAGACACGCCAGCGAAAAAAGCGTAGCCAGGAGCGTCTTGCGCTGGGCGATCCATGGTATGACCTCAGTGGCTGCCGGATGCAGACCGAAGAGTAACCCCACCAGCAGCGCCGCCCAAGTATGACCGGTCAGTTGAAAGATCAACACGACGACCAACGCGGCGCTCAAGGCATGCAAGATCAACCCGGTCACGTGAAAAGGTCTCAGGTGGTCAGGCCGCCCGCCCGCCGCGTAGTCCACCATAAGCGAGACCATCGCCAGGGGTTGGTAGTAACCTTGAACGGTAGACGGTTCCAACACCTCCCTGAAGAAGCGACCTGCGTTGGCCCAGCTCGGTGACGTCACGAGCGGATTGGACGTGAGATACGCGTCGTCATCGAACGACAGCGCCGTGCAGGAAAGCACCGGGCTATGCACCCAGGCCGCCACTACACCCACGAACAGCGATGCGACGACCAGCCGCGCTGCGCGTTTCCTCGATCTCAGCATCGGCGCGCTGCCATACGCGTCGCACGCCCCGTCGCCTGCCTTTTTCTCAAACGAAACAGCCATCCAGTTGGGAATCGTCTAGCGGAGGCGTGCCGAACGCAACCCGCCACGCCCCGTCGCCGTTCACATGCTCGGCGGTCAGGCGCTCACAGACCTCACGCGAAAGGAGTCGTGCAGGGTGGGTGGTTCGCGCGGCTAGGAGG
>CAZWWW010000455.1:0-2824 GCA_964637715.1 uncultured Phycisphaeraceae bacterium
CAGGGAACGGTCGAAGACGTGCTCAGCTCGGACGCGTCGCTCACGGCGCGGTTCCTGAGCGGGACGCCGCAGATACCCGTTCCCGCCGAACGCCGACCGGTTGACTGGGATCGGTCCGTGGCGCTGGAGGGCGTTACCGCCAACAATCTCAAAAACATTACCGTTCGGTTTCCGCTCGGTTGCCTGGTGGTCGTGACCGGCGTATCGGGAAGCGGAAAGAGCACGTTGGTCAGCGATGTGCTGTTACGCGCGCTGCGTCGCCGCATCACACGCGGAGGTCCCAAACCCGGTCCGTTTGCGCAGTTGTCGGGTGCGTCACTGGTCGACCGCGTGATCGAGATCGATCAATCACCCATTGGGCGCACACCGCGCAGTAACCCGGCTACCTATGCCGGCGTGCTCAATCTGGTACGCGATCTGTTCGCCCGCACGCGCGAGGCGAAGATTCGCGGCTACGGCCCCGCCCGGTTCAGTTTCAACATCGACGGCGGACGGTGCGCCAAGTGCGAAGGACAGGGTACGCGCCGGATCGCCATGCATTTTCTGCCCGATGTATTCGTCACCTGTTCCGCGTGCGACGGGGCGCGCTACAACCGCGAGACGCTCGAGATTCGATACCGCGGCAAGACGATCGCGGACGTGCTGGCGATGCCGGTGGAGGAAGCGGTATCGTTTTTCGATAACTTTTCGAATATCAAACGCCGGTTGCAGGCCCTGCTCGACGTCGGGTTGGGGTATGTGACCCTGGGACAGGCTTCGAATACCCTGTCCGGCGGCGAAGCACAGCGGGTCAAGCTGGCGGCTGAACTGCACAAGAGCGGTGAAGGGCACACGATGTACGTCCTCGACGAACCCACGACGGGGTTGCATCCCCACGACGTTGCCCATCTCTCGCTGCTGCTGAATCGTCTGGTTGATCGCGGTCAGACGGTGTTGGTGATCGAGCACGATCTGGATGTTATCAAACAGGCGGATTGGGTCATCGACCTCGGCCCGGAAGGGGGGGCGGGCGGGGGGCGCGTTGTCGTTGAAGGCACGCCTGAGCAGGTCGTCGCCTCTGCGGCCAGCCACACGGGGCGGTTTCTTGAGGAGGCGCTTACGCTTACGGGACGCTCGCCACTGAAGCGGGCTTGGCGCGGTTCAACGCATCTGACAGAAACGCAATGAAGTCCTTAATGGGTATGTAGCCAATACGCTCGGCCAGCACCTTACCCTCCGGAGAGAGCACGATGTACGTCGGCGTCCCGATCACGTTGAACCGCGTTCCCAGATCGACGCGCTCGAAGAGGTCGACGTGGACCGGTACAAAATCCTTCAGCCGTTGCTCAACGGCTGGCTCGTTCAACACCGTTCGCGCCATGCTCACGCACGGCGGACAGTTTTTGGAGTGGAACGCAAGAAGTACGCTTTTGTGATCCTTCCGCGCGGTTGCCATGGCCGCCTCGAAATCGGTGCCCCATCCGTTCAGCGTGCCCGCCGGTCGCCCGATCATAAAATAAACAAGCAGGCAGACGCCGACGATCACAAGTGGACCGGAAGGACCAATACCGCTCGGTGACGTTTTGGGAGTTTCGGTCATGTGTCAACAGCCGTACACGTTGGTGATCTTTGAGCCGTAACCTTAGTAGTGCTTTGTCACACCTTGCTTTTGGGGTGGCATGGGCAAGCACCTGCTTGCCCGTGTCGGTCTTGGAGCATCCACGGGCAAACAAGTTTGCCCAGGCGACCCACAACGAACCCTAAGCATAAGCCGTGACGCTGAACCAGCTCACGAGCGGATCACACAGAACCCACTTTGCCCGCACTATGGACGTTCCGAGCCGCTCTGCACAACGTCGTTTTCTACCACCTTCGATTTTACGTCTCCGCCCTTCGTAAGTCGAAGCTCGATGACCTTGTGCGTGGTCGAACAGGTCATGTGGATCGTCGTCTCGGGCATATCAAACGAGTGCGACAGCCCACAGGCCGGACAGTCAAAACGAATCAGCATGGTCAACGATCCCTGTCGCGTTACGAAGTTCTCGATTTCGTACCCCGCCCGATCTTCGGTAGGGCGTTCACACATCCGCCGATGCGCGCGGCGTGCGTACACACCCCGCTACGGCGGGTTCAAACCTCTCTACGGGCGCGCTACGGCAACCCATGCAACCCCATCAAACCCGCCAACAAAACGCTTACTCCAAGTTAGACTAACACAAGCGTCAGGAAAATAAACAGCGGGATCAGAATGGCCACGCTATAGACCATATACCCGAAAAAGCTCGGCATCCGCACGCCGGACTTCTCGGCGATGCTCTTGACCATGAAGTTCGGTCCGTTGCCGATGTAGGTCATCGCGCCCATAAAGACCGCGCCGAGCGATATCGCCGTCAAATAAGTGGGGAATACGGCGGAGCCGTCCATCAGATGGAGCACGCCCTCGGCGTCGGCGGGGGTCATGGCGCCGGCTGTCTGGAAGAAGACGACGTAGGTCGGTGCGTTATCAAGGAAGCTGGAGAGGGCACCGGTTGCCCAGAAGAACCGTTCTGGGGACTTGAGAATCGGCTGAAGGTGTTGCCCGCTGGCGCGGAGAATCTCGATCGGCGCCTGCATACAGATAAAGATACCGATGAACAACGCAGCCACTTCGAGAATGGCGTGGTAGTCAAACTTGTTGGAGGTCCGGATAGCGGGGTTGGTCATTTTGACCGACAGCACCACGAGCCCGAGCATGATCAGCTCGCGCATGAACGGAAAGGCTTTGAACCCCAGACCGAGAAACTCCTCACCCGGTTTGACGAGCGCCACGCAGAAGACGACGCCCGCCAGAAAAGGCAGGTTGGCC
>CAZWWW010000456.1:0-2821 GCA_964637715.1 uncultured Phycisphaeraceae bacterium
CCGCCGTAAACTATCCACCAGGAGGCTTACTTCATAGTTTCATGGGCAAACTTGTCTGCCCGTGGTTGCCCCCGGAACAACACGGGCAAGCTGCTGCTTGCCCATCCACCCAAAAACAAGGTGTGACAAAGCACTAGGCGGTTTCAGCGGCACAGCGAGATCTGCTTCCGTTTCATCTACGTCACGGCGCCAGGGATGGAACCGACCGACACTTCAGACCGTGGAACCCTCGCGGGCCTCGAGCGGTCACGTTTCAGCCCCGGTATAGCGTGGAGCGTGTGTAGATTAGAGCAAGCTCTCTTTTTGTGTAGCGGTCGAATCACTGTTTCATCCGGTAAAAGGACTCGATTCGGCGATACACGATATCAGAAAACGCTATAGTGGTCGCGGGGCTTCGTTCGTGCACCACGTTCTGCGCAACGATACGGGGCAAACGGGCACTCCGGTTCGGGTAACCTCGACGCTTCATACCGTCGATGCCGCCAAGCGCGAGGATTCTCTTGCATTGCATCGGAGACAACGGCGGCTCGAAAGGATGTCGCGTGTGGGCGGTTTGACGGACCTCCAGGAATAAACGTATACGGTATACATCTATTGCCTGGGTGATGGCCGGGCCATCGTGGTGGTGGACGTCGCTGGGTTCCTGCAATTTGACTACTTGCGTTATTAGCGGGGGTAGGACTCGAACCTACGACCTCCGGGTTATGAGCCCGACGAGCTGCCAACTGCTCTACCCCGCATCAATGGCAGGAGGGTACGGCATGGCGTTCGGGCCGTCAAGCAATCGGTAATCGCAAGCGAATCGGGCTTTGTAAGCAGGGGGATTGAATCGCGCTGAGCATCCGAACCGCTCCGGCATTGTGCCTGTGACAACACGAGTTTCGCGTGTGAAAAGAGCGGCGTCGCGCTCGTGCCGCACGTTTTTCAACGACCGCTCCGGGTGGCGGATTGGTTGTACACAAGTTTACCCCGCTCCCTGTGGATCCGCGCCGCACTCTTTCCCTTTTTTGGCAAGCTTGTTTCTTCTGTTCTTCTGTAACGCTTGAATCACTGTTTCCTTTGTACATCGATTCAATGCGGCAATCGACGATATTAGAAGACGCTCTACTCCGGAGGGTTCACCTGCCCCGCCCACGGCAGGTCAACCTTCAGCCTTGGAGCGAGAGAACGACCCGCCCAGTTTTTTTTTCGACCGCCGATCCTGTCGCGAACTCATCGCCCGCGCTCAAGGTCGTTCGACTTGAACCAAACCGTTCGCGTGGATATGCTCGTGACGTGAAGTCTGCCGCCTGAGTGATGTCGGGTGCAGACGGTTTGA
Source organism: uncultured Phycisphaeraceae bacterium (assembly GCA_964637715.1). Taxonomy (GTDB): domain Bacteria; phylum Planctomycetota; class Phycisphaerae; order UBA1845; family UBA1845; genus CAZWWW01. Next base: position 1,319 of record CAZWWW010000456.1, read on the forward strand.
TCACACCCCTCCAAGGGCTGGACACATGATGAAGGAGAGTATCGTGCAAACGAAAAGAGTGGATCGCAAGGTGGGTTGGTTGTGCCTCGCTGCCGTTGTTTGTTGTGGGGCGCTGAGCATACCCGTGCTTGTCAACGCATCCAATGGCGCCGAGGGAAGCACCGACGCCCCCAAGGTCGTGACGGTCAAGGGTGAAGTCGTCGACCTCTGGTGCTATATGGATCACAGGGGCCACGGTGAGAAACACAAACGTTGTGCGATCACCTGCGCCGAGGCGGGGAATCCGATCGGAATCGCCGACGCATCCGGGCATCTGTTTATCGCGATGGGCGGCAAAAAGCATCAGCCGGGTCGCGACGTCCTGATCGACCTCATGGCCGAGACGGTGACTGTTACGGGCAGGCTCGTGAAAGACGGCGGATTGCAGGCGATTTACATTACCTCGGTAGAGAAATAATACGTACGGTCGACGCCTACGAACGCTGCGGACTGCATCCGGGCGGATGCGCTCGTTGTTGTATCAGCGTGCTTGTACCGTGCGATGGCCGAGTTCTGCGTACACCGTCGTGACATGGAACGATACCGCGCGGCCGCGCTATGGCTGTACCGTTACGAAACGCAAAACGCTCGGTTACGGCGCTCCAGACCGGGCATGTCTTGATAGCGCCGGCGGAACTCGTGGGCCGACGATTTCGCTTCGGCGGCCAATGCGGCCAACATAGAAGGCGCGTCGAGATCCGACTGCTCCAGTCGGATCATGTAGGCGCGGGCCACGCTGTACGAATAGCTGTTCAAATCGACCTTGCGGATGCGCGTGCGGTTCGTCGTCGGGTCGATCATGTCCTCAAACGGAACGGGTACCAGGTTCCCGTCCTGCAGCGTAACCATCACACCGCCCGGCATGTCGCAACTCGAATCAAGCAGCAAACGGACGCCTCCGTGCCCGAGGTCGCGGGTGTAGCCAAGGTCCGACGTCTTCGGGCGGGCGCTGCGCAGCTCATACCCCACGGTGTGCGATACCAGCGTCAACCTATCGCCACGCGCGGCAAAGCGCCGTTGCACCTCTTCTTTGAGTAGCTGTCCGATGGGCACCTCGGACAAACGCGGGTGACCGGCGGCGTCGATGGGAACCTCGCGGCCCAGCAGTCTGGAAAGCTCGTCGATATCACCGAGCTTGTACGCTACGCCTTCGGCGACGACAGCCACGCCGAACTGTCGGCCCATCGTGCGCCGCTTCAGGATGGACGTTTCGATGATGTCCGCGATTTCCCTGATCGACGTGGACTCGGGAAATTCTTCGGGGATGATCGTAAGCGTAGCGCCCGCGGCTTTTCCAATACCCAGCGCCAAAAACCCGGCGTTTCGCCCCATCGTCACAACCAAATACCAGCGCTGCGTTGTGCGTGAGTCTTCCATAAGATTGGCGACGATTTCCGCACCGACGTGGCGGGCGGTGTTAAACCCGAACGTGGGCACGTCACCGGGTAGGGGGAGATCGTTGTC
>CAZWWW010000457.1:0-2820 GCA_964637715.1 uncultured Phycisphaeraceae bacterium
CTTTACCGCGTACGTCTTGGTAACCGCCTTTGCCGTCAAGGACCGCCGGGGGATTCGCGATGATGCCAAATCGCAAGACGCAAGGAACCGTGCGTTTACGCACGTAGCTTTCGCCGGCTCATGAACCCCAGTCCGATGGCCGTCATCATCATGGACAACCCCCCGTTGACGCCGCAAAGGTTGATGGAAATCACCGGCGGCTCGACGGGTAGGGGGGCGTCGACGCAGACCGATTGGTCATCCCAAAAGTCGCACGCGTCGCACGGCACATCCGGGAAGTCGGTTGGTCGGAGATCGGTCACGGTCGGCTCGCCGGTAAACCCGTCCACACTGACCACCTCTCCGGTGATCGCCAGCCACCATAGAGAACGAAGACCGTCGGCGTCGGTGGCGAAGTCGATCAGCCCTGCGGGGTCACCGAGATAGAACACATTGCCGGCGCCGTCTACAAACGTATCCGGCAGGCGTACGTCCGTACCGGAGACGAACACGAACTCACCCGTATCGGTGAGCACGACCAGCTCGCCGTTGGCGACGTTGACCACGTCGCATCGCGCCGCCGACTGCGTATCGTCGAACACGTCCCACGGTTTGGTCTGAGCGCTGACTGCGCTGCACGCTACAAGCACGGGCAGCCCCCACCTTACGGATCGCTTGTTTCTCATCATGCCCCCTCTTCTCCCCTGGTGCGCTTCGTCTTATCGCGTTCTCAGCTTTCGTGCTGCGCTGTTGCGGAACGGTCTGTTGCACGGGAACGGTCTCGACCGCGTTACCATGAACGAGCCTGGGTTAGCGCCTGTCCCGTTTATGCGAACCGAGCCGCGGGCTTTAAGCCCGCGCGATCCGCCCTGTCTCGATGCCTGTTCGCACGCCCAAGAACCGGTCTGTGAAAACGATGAATGCTCTAATACCCGCTATTGTTGGTCGAGCCGCAGCAAGGCCTCGTCCAGTGTGTCGCAGAGATCGAACCAGGTGTCAAGACGGGTTACGGTCAGCACACCGCTTACGAAGGTCGATGGGGCGATCAGCACGACACGACCGCCCGTCATGCGCGCTCGGGTGACGGTTTGAATCAGCGCCGAGAGTCCCGACGAATCCAGCGCGGTTAATCCGCTCAAATCGATGCCCAGTCTGGCTCCTTCGCCGAGGGCGTGGTCCGCAAGCGTTTCGGTGAGCCCGGGGGCATCCGCCGCGCCCAGCGAACCCGAGAGGCGCACCAGGACGATGTCGCTGCGCCGTTCGATGTGAACACACAGATTCGAGGGGGGTGTGTCGGTCATGAATTACTCGATGCCACCGGCGTATCGTGTGGCGATTAGTTACGCAGATTGTCCGATGCGGCCTGCCTGATCGCGATACGAGGCAGCAGGTAGTTTTCCCCGTCAAACAACGTAATCTCGCCCGTCACCACGAACACCAAACCGTGCTGATCCTTACGCCTCAATGACAGCATAAACTCTGTGGCCCGGCAGGGAAGAAGCTCCATCGCGGCGTCCGCCTGATCGGCGTGATCCGAGTCGGGGGCGAAAACCCAACGATCCCCCTCGCGCGCCACCCGTCCCGCCCGGCGTACCAAAATGGTACCGTCCGCCCGGAGCGTGTGTAGCCGAGCCGAACCCGACGATCGCTGCAGACCCGGCGTGCGCTGCAGCCCGCCGAGCGGATCGGCCATCGCGTGGTCGGCGGTTGCGTCGTCGTCGCGCAGCGTTACCGGTTCACGCGCGGGGTGCTCGGCACGCAGGGCTTTGAGCACGGCCTCGGCGGAGGGCGGTGAACGACGTTCGCCCCCGGGTGCGGACTGATCCTCTGCCGCGTGGTTATCAGAGGTTGGGTTCGGTTCACGCAGCGGCGCGTTGGCGCGCATGGCCGATCGGATAAGAAGATAGTTGGTGCCGTGAAAGACGGTCATCTCGCCGGAAACCACAAACGAAACCTGACCGGGCGCACCCGCAGCGGTGCGGATCATGACTTCCAGGGTGGCGTTGCGCAGCAGGGAAACCGGTTTCGCATCCGTGGTCCCGTCGCCGACAAAGACCCAGCCGCCGTCACGTGCTTCGACGTGCCCGGTGCGATCGATAACCGACGCGCCTTCGGGGAGCAGTCGGCCTGATGTAGTACGCTTGTCCGCCGTTGAGCCGGTCGGCTGAAGAATGTCATTCGGGGGGTTGTTACGCTGAAGCGCCCGCAGGACGTCCTCCGCCGTCGGGTCTCGGCGCGGACGCTCCTTTTGCCCATCGCTCGTTTGGCGCTCAGCCGGACGTTGTTCCTGTGCGGTGGTCGACGCCGCACAGACCGCGCAGACCATCACGAACACCCCGATCGCACGACGCGGAGATGGGCGCAATCTTTTGGTCATACGGCGTTCCCTGTCATCGCGTGTCCGTTGCATCGACTCGACCTACCGGACGAAACGGTGATTCAACCGCTGCTTAAGCACAGAGCTTGCTCTAGCCGTTTCGGCCAGCGGGCCCGGTACCGGTCCGGGCGACGGCTACACACCCCATGCGTATGGGGCCTAACCCAGTGACCCGTGTCGTATGGGGTGGAAGCCTCTGAAAAAACCGCGAATAGACACCGCTGCCGTGCGATGTTGACACAGGTTTCCTGTCGCGACACGAGCTTCCAATCCAATCATACCGCACCTACGCATTATCGGCTGGAGTCACTCGTCGGTCCATACCCGAACCGGGAACTGAGGCGTACGGCTTTTTGCCGTGGGCGTGGAGCGGCCTGTCCACGTCTTGAATACCGCTGGAACAAGCAGCTCTATAGCATTTCCCGTTTTTGTGCTCCGAGCCGCGGGCTTTATGCCCGCGCGAT
>CAZWWW010000458.1:0-2819 GCA_964637715.1 uncultured Phycisphaeraceae bacterium
GTCCACTTCGCGTTGCCCGGAGCCGCGCTACGCACGATGCGCCGCTATATGTTCGGCCTGATGAGCATCGCCATCCCGCTGGTGTTCATCGTGGGGACGTTGGAGTATCAGGACGACGCCGAGTTCTGGTCGACGCTCGGGCGGCTTGCGTTCGTGCTCATTCATATCGCGCTGGCGATTGTCGCTATGCGCACGCGATCCGCGGCCGGGGATATCATCCGGGAATCAACGCACGCTCATGCCGGGGGATGGATCGACAGGTTGCGTTACGTCTGGGCACCACTGGCCGTGGGCGTTCCCGTCGGGCTCGTGATTCTTGCGCTGGTGGGCTACTACTACACCGCCCTCAAACTAGCCGTTCTGTTCCAGAAAACGCTTTGGATGGTTGTGGGGCTGATTCTATTGAACGCCCTTTTGTTACGTTGGTTGCTGGTCGCGCGGCGCAAACTGGCCATAGAACAATACCGCAAACGACGGGCTGCAGCCATCGCCGCTGCAGAGGCTTCCGACAGCACGCCGCGCGAGGTCGCGGCTGAACCCGAGGCGGAACTCGATCTTTCCGCGATTTCGTTGCAGACGCGCGCTCTTGTTCGCAGCCTGATCGGCTTCGCGCTGCTGGCGGGACTCTGGTTGGTGTGGGTCGATGTCTTGCCCGCCCTGAATGTGCTCGACCGCGTCGTGCTGTGGACGTCGACACAGCAAGTAACCGAGACGGCCGCCTCGCCGGACGCGGGTGGGGCTGCGATGGTATCGACCGTTGAACGTCTGGTGCCCGTCACGCTGGCTGATGCCGCCGTGTCGGTGCTCATTCTGTTCATGTCGTTTATCGCGCTGCGCAATGTGCCCGGTCTGCTGGAGATGGCCATCCTGCAGCGCCTCCCGATGCAACGGAGTAGTCGATACGCCGTCACGACGCTGTCGCGGTATGTGATAACGATCGTCGGACTCGTGCTCGCGTTAGGCGCTGTCGGGATCAACTGGTCGAACGTGCAGTGGCTCGCGGCGGCGGTCACGGTCGGACTTGGTTTCGGTCTCCAGGAGATTTTCGCCAACTTCGTGTCCGGGTTGATTATCCTGTTTGAGCGCCCGATTCGCGTTGGGGACATTGTGACCGTCGGCGGAACGACCGGCTCGGTCGCGCGCATTCAGATGCGGGCCACAACCATTCTTGATTGGAACCGCCTCGAATTGATCGTACCCAACAAGGATTTCATCACCGGACGCGTGGTCAACTGGACGCTTTCGACCACGGTAACCCGGGTGGTAATTCCGGTCGGCGTGGCCTATGGTTCGGATACGGAAATCGCTCGTGATTTACTCGTCGACATCGCGAAACGGAATCCGCAGATTATGGACGACCCCGCTCCGTGGGCGATCTTCAACGGCTTCGGCGACAGCACGCTGAACCTGACGCTCTACATGTACATCGCCACGCGCGACGTGTGGGCGAGCGTCATGCATTCGATGCACACGGAGATTGACCGGGCGTTTCGCAAAGCGGGTATTGAAATCGCGTTTCCGCAGCAGGACATACATATTCGTACGATAAACGGGCCCCTTGAGGTAACGGCAACGCCTACGCAGGGTGGCCTTGATGTGGGCGATACACAGCGGAAAAACAAGGTTTGACTATAACATGGCCGCGCCGCGTGGTCCTTGCGGGCGTCTGGTGCCGCCTCTTTGACGCCAAGAGAACGAGTGGGGGCTCGTCAAACGACGAAGCGTCGACGTAGTGGTAATCAACACGCGGGATGGCCGGCCGGACAGACCCGTATCCGTTGCTATACGCCGGTGCGATCGGTGCCATAGTGTGGCACCTGGCGGACCCGTAGAACACGTGCAGGGTTGATGGATGTGCGGACGGTATACCTTACTGGCGTTGACCAAACAGATATGGGAAGAGGAGTTCGACCTGCACGACGTCGAACCCCTCGAAGCCCGGTACAACATAGCCCCCACGCAAAGCGCCGTCGTGATTCGCACGGACAAGGAGGACCATACCCGACGACTCGACAATCTCCGTTGGGGATTGATCCCCCATTGGGCTAACGATGCGCGTATCGGCGCCCGTATGATGAACGCCCGATCCGAGAGTGCGGCCGGCAAGCCGTCGTTTCGCGGTCCCCTACGCAGACAACGATGCCTCGTTCCCGCCTCAGGGTTCTACGAATGGCGAACGGACGGCGCACCGGAGGGGAAGGGTCGCAGAAAACAGCCGTATTACATTCACCGCGCCGACGGCCGGCCCATGGCGTTCGCGGGGTTGTGGGACCGGTGGCGCGGCGACAGCGGCGAGACGATCGAATCGTATACGGTTCTGACCACAGCGCCCAACGAGTTGATCCGCCCCTTGCATGATCGCATGCCCGTCATTCTCCGCCGCGAACAGTTTGGATTATGGCTCGATCCAACCATGCAGGACGCAACGCGACTCGCACCGCTGATGACACCGCTGCCTGGCAACGTCCTGACGGTCCACGCCGTGGGCGCGCGCGTGAACAACCCCCGGTTTGACGACGCTTCCTGTATCGAGGCTATTGCATAGCCGGCAAGACGACACGTACGACGAAGGCCAAGGTCGTATGGTTTTGTGGACCCGGTCATCGATCTGTGAAATGGGCGTTCACCTTTCTTGTGTCGCGCTCGAACCGTGTTTCTTGCCGGCAAGAGGGAGCCCGATCGGTCGCCGCTTGCCCATGCCAACTATTGTCGATATGAAGCGGTGTGTTATGGAGTGCTATCGTGTACTGGGGCGCAGTAGGGTTGGGTGCAACCGCCCGCTTCCGGTCTGCTTCGCAACGGTTACCATGTTTCGACAA
>CAZWWW010000459.1:0-2818 GCA_964637715.1 uncultured Phycisphaeraceae bacterium
GGGGCCATGAATTGCCCTTTTTTGACGTTGACACATTTGCCGGTTTTTGACGCCGCGATGAGCAAGTCCGTTTGCCGGCAGAGAAACGCGGGAATCTGAACACAGTCGAGTACGTCGCCCGCCGCCGGGGCTTGTTCGGGCAGATGGATATCGGAGAGAACGGGCAGGCCGGTCTCGCGGCGCACCCGGTCCAGGATGCGCAGGCCTTCATCGAGACCCGGTCCGCGAAAACTGGCGATGCTCGATCGGTTTGCTTTATCGAAACTGGCCTTGAATACAACAGGCAGTTCGAAGGGCGCGCAAATCTTCTTGATCGCCTCGGCCAGTTTGAGCGTGTGGTCTTGGGACTCGATCACGCACGGACCGGCGATGAGCGCGAGCGGGTGTCCGGGCCCGATACGCATTTCGGCTATTCGGGCGAGCCTGTGGTTTCGTTCCGGGATCACCTGATTACTCCGTACGTACCTTGGCGAACCACCTTCAAGCGTCGGGTGGATGGTTCGCATCCATCTGCGTTCGACGATCACCGTGATGTCAAAGGCCGGTGGATGGCGGTCTCACCGAGCCGCCCCGGCACGTGTGGATTGTACCCGTAGCGCCGTGTGCCGTCATGTGCCGCGCGCGGGCATCCGCCGGCCCCGTTTTCGCCTTTGACATTGTTGGCGAACATCACGACACTTGGCGCCGGTCTGCATGGACCGGTCGGCCATGGACACAATCGAATCGGTACGCGGGAGCACACGATGAGCAGCAAGAGCGATAAGAAAACGCCGCCGGCGCTGAAGCCGAGGATATCGGCGTTTCGGCGGGCGATGAAAAAACTCGGCGTATCCGGTTTCTTACTAACGAACCCGGTTGATTATTTCTATCTCACCGGGTTCACGGGCGAAGAGTCGGCCGTGATGATAACGAACCGCGACGTGTACCTCATCACGGATCGCCGTTTCGAAGAGCAAATCTCACGGGAGTGCGCCTGGGCCAAAACGTTCATGCGGCGCGGTTCACTCCATGCGGAAATCGCCACGTGCTGCAAGGATGTGAAAATCACCAGGCTTGGGGTTCAGGCGAACCATGTGTCAATCGGTGACATGGCCGCACTTCGGAAGGTGATACGGTCGGTCAAAACGGTGCCCGCTTCGGGGTTGGTGGCGGGCATGCGGTTGTTGAAGACCGAGGACGAAGTTCGAGTGCTGAACAAAGCGCTGCGGGTGGCCGAGAACGCGTTCAAAGCGCTGCGTGAATCGATCGCGCCGGGTCAGACCGAAATCGAAGTAGCTGCGCGACTCGAATACGAAATGAAGTCGCGCGGGGCATCAGGTCCTTCGTTTCCCACGATCGTCGCCGAAGGACCTAACGCAGCGCTACCCCATGCCCATCCGGGTCGGCGCCGGGTGCGCAAGGGCGGATCGCTGCTCATTGACTGGGGTGCGCGCGTCGGCGGCTATTGCAGTGATTTGACCCGTGTTCTCTTCGTCGGTAGCATTCCGCGCAAGATAGGTGAGTTGTATCGTATTGTGCTGGACGCCCAGCTTGCGGCGATCGCTCAGGTCAAACCGGGGCGTCGCATGTGTGACGTGGACGAGGTGGCCCGGTCGATGATTACCCGTTCCGGTTTCGGTGACGAGTTTAGTCACGGGCTCGGTCACGGACTGGGGCTGGACGTACACGAAGCTCCGTCGCTGAGCTGGCGATCGGATGAACCGCTCAGACCGGGCATGGTGGTCACGGTTGAACCGGGTATCTATATTTCCGGTGTGGGCGGCGTGCGGATCGAGGATGACGTGCTGGTGACACAAAAAGGCCATCGGGTGTTGAGCCGACTCGACAAGGCGCTCGAAGGGGCTGTGGTGTAGCGGCGTGACTGGAGTGATTCCAGGTTAGGCACGCGGGTTTCTTTCCGTGAACTCGATCGAAAGCAAAGGGGGCAAGGGCGGGTTTGCCCGGACTGCTTCAAGCATGAGCCGGGCCAGGGCAGCCGTGCCTCGTTTTCTATTCAGCACGGCGACCTGACCCGCAGGCTTTATCCTGTGCGAACATCCGATCCCGTGCAGGTTTATTCGGAGAAGAATGGTTGGACATTGACAAGGTCCAAAGACTCATCGAGGTCATGGTCGAAAACGACCTCGTCGAGATTTCGATTCGGGACGGTGATGTCGAGGTGAACCTGCGCCGCCCGAGCGCATCTTCGCCGCCTGTTTCACAGTCGCTGTCACCGGCTTGCCCATCGTTGCCCGATGGGAACCCGGGTCCGGGTGTAGCTGATACTGCGGGATCGAACATCGCCGCGGATGCGGATGAGTTTGTCGAAATCAAATCGCCGATGGTGGGTACGTTCTACGCGTCCGCCGACCCGGACGCGCCGCCGTTCGTGCAGAGCGGTGCGAAAGTCATGCCGTCGACTGTGGTTTGTCTGCTCGAGGCCATGAAGGTCTTCAGCGAAATCAAGGCGGAGGTTTCGGGAACCATTGAGCGCATCCTCGTCAAGAACGCCGAGGCGGTTGAGTACGGGCAGCCGTTGTTTCTCGTGCGCACCGCGTAGTAACCCGCTTGCGATCATGCGGGGCGTCTTGGTTTCCTAACGGTTACGGTTTGGTTCATGCCTGGTTCATCGGATCAGAAAAAAAGACCGCTCAAGCGATTGCTGATCGCCAATCGCGGCGAGATCGCCATTCGCGTCATCCGCGCGGCGCATGACATGGGTCTCGAGGCTGTATGCGTGTTTTCAGAGGAGGACCGCGGCGCGGAGTGGCTTGGTCTTGCGGATCGGGCGATCTGCGTCGGTGGGGCGCAGCCGCGTGAAAGCTACCTCAAGAGCGAT
>CAZWWW010000460.1:0-2813 GCA_964637715.1 uncultured Phycisphaeraceae bacterium
TCACAAGCATCCGAAACCTATGTCGGTTAACTGCACATGTCATAGGAGGACATGGGAACGATCTGCTTGGATCGGCGTAGCATGTCGCTCGGGTCGTAGAGCTGTTGGTTCGCCTTCATCGTGATCACGGACAGCCCTGCGCGCATCTTGCGTTTCAGTTCACCGAACCCGCGCACGCGGAGCAGGCTTCGCGCCAGGAAGGCCGGGCGCAGATAGAACGCCTTGTAGCACTTGACGAGCATTTCGCGCAGCTCCTGTCGCGTAAAGTTCTCCTCCCACACCGGGAGCTCGAACCCGTCGCGCGGATCCTGCGAGAACTTGCGCCAGACGTCTTCCTTGATGACGCCGCGCTTGAGTCCTTCGAAGTAGATCTCTGTGCCGGGGTAGGGGCAGAAGATCGTAAAATGAACGTAGTTCGGGTTGAGCGCGCGGGCGAGGCTCATGGAGTCGGCGATGTCGGCGGCGGTTTCGGTTTGCTGTCCGATAATGAAATAGCAGAGCACCTCCATGCCGACCTGCCGGGTCCAGCCGACCGCTTGGCGCACCCGGGCGATCGTTGCGTTTTTCTTGATGACCTTCAACATGCGGTCGTTGCCGCATTCGACACCGTAATGAATCCGGTCGCAGCCCGCCTGTTTCATTCGCGCCAGCAGGTCGGGGGTTACCGTGTTCACGTGAGCCCGTACGTCCCAGCGAAAGTTGATCTTTCGGCGCTCAATCTCGTCGCACAGCTCGAACACGCGGTCGCGTCGGACGGTGAAGGTGTCGTCGTAGATGAACGCTTCTTTAATGCCCAGCGAGAGACACACCTCCATCTCGTCCGCGACGCTTATAGCGCTGCGCCAGCGAAACCCGCTGAGCACCGGCGAATAGGGCCGATCGCAGAACGTGCAGCGAAAGGGGCAGCCGCGCGACGTGAACATCGTGGTGATGACGTTCTCACGTCCCAGCAAGGAGGTGTAGTCGCGCACGTTGACCAGGTGGCGCGCGGGGAACCCGAGTTTGTCAAGCTGCTCCATACTCGGGGCGATCCCGTTGTTGCGGATTCTGTTGTCCTTGTCGAGATAGACGAGCCCCTTGATCGCCGGCCAGGCGCCGGGGTTGTCGAGGTTGTTGAGCAGTTGCAAGAACGCCAGCTCACCCTCGCCCTGCATCAGAAAGTCGACTTCCGGGCGGCGGATCGTTTCATCGGGATAGAGATGCACGTGCGGTCCACCCAGTACGATTTTCGCGGTCGGCATGATCTTGCGAATCAGACGGGTGGTCTTGAAGACATCAATGAGCGTGAAGGTCATGGCGGTTATGCCCACGACGTCCGCCGGTTCGCCCTGTGCAAGCATGGCTTCCAACTGTTCGTAGGTGTAGGCGGACGGCTGGGCGTCGACAACACGAATGGGGTACGCGCTGTGCCGCTCAATGTACCCCGCCAGCGAAAGAATGCCGAGCGGCGGGTTGAACCCGCGGTGCTTTTCGACGATGGCCGGGTTCTTGCCGATCAATTCACTGAACCGCGGCGGATTGATAAGCAGCACACGGGGTGGGCGATCGGTGGTCGTTTTGAGCGTCGCCGCCGGCTGGTCGTCCAGTATGTTCAATGAAACCATCATTATGCCCTCTTAGAGCATTTCCCGTTTTTGTGCTCCGAGCCGCGGGCTTCAGCCCGCGCGATCTTCCCGGTCTCGAGGCCGGTGCGGGTGTCCAAGAACCGGCCCATGAAAACGATAAATGCTCTAGCCGGTATAACTCGGCGAGCGCTTGTCAATTAAGTCCGCAAGCAGTCCGATCGCCAGCATCTGTACCGATGCGAGCGCCAGTGTCACCGAGGTGACATCCGCAAGCTGCCCCAAGAGCAGTTTGGTCCCAATAGCGACGGTGACCGCGGTCAGGAACAAACCGGCGCTCACCGGCGCGAAAACCTTGAGCGGTTTGAAATACATAACGGTCCGAACGATCAGCGAGAGGAAGTTGAGCGTGTCGCGGACCGGGCGGATGGACGATCGGCCAATGCGTTTGGCGTAGTCGATCGGAACGTAAGTTACCTCGAACCCGTGCGTCAGCAGCGCCAGCGTGATCGTGGTCGTGAAGCTGAATCCGTCCGGCAGCAAGGGCATAAACCGATTGATGAGCGGGCGTTTCATGATGCGCAGTCCGCTGTTGAGGTCGGGAATGTCGAAGTCCGCCAGATAGCTGGCCAGCTTGCGCAGGAACCACTTAGCCGGTCTTCGCAGGAGCGGTACTTTGACGTTCGGTCCGGTTCGTGCGCCGACGACCATATCAGCGTCGCCCATGCGGTCGATGAGTTCGCCGAGACGCTCGTTCGGGTAGGTGCCGTCGGCGTCCGTGATGGCGATCAGGGCGAACTTGGCTTCGCGAACGGCGCGCTTCAACGAATAACCGTACCCACGGTTGCGCGTGTTGCGCAACACGGTGATGGGTTCCTTGGATGGGCTCGAGGTGATCGCTTCGGTCGTGCCGTCGGTCGATCCGTCGTCCACCACGATGATCTCGTAGGGTCGCCCCGTCGGACGGATCGAGTCGACGATCTGGCGTACCGTATTGGTGATCGCTCCTTGTTCGTTGAAACACGGAACGATGACGGTTACACCCGCGAGGCGTTGCGTCGGCGTGCGCCGCAACGCGTCAACGATACCCGTCCGTTCCGTAAGTAGAGTCGTCATGATCTCGGTGCTCGCAGGGCGGGCAAGCGAGATCGTTTACCCCTCGCCCTCTGGTACCTTCTACGGCAGTATCCGTTATCGTGTATCGCCGTATCGAGTCGATTCGCCGGATGAAACGGTGATTCGACCGCTACA
>CAZWWW010000461.1:0-2808 GCA_964637715.1 uncultured Phycisphaeraceae bacterium
TGCCCATGTTGTTCCGGGGGCAGTCACGGGCAAACAAGTTTGCCCATGCCACCCAAAAAACAAGGTGTGACAAAGCACCAGAGTAAGCTTCGAGCGTTTTCCGATATTCTGTACCGCCGAGTCGACCCGTCTTGCCGGATGAGACAGTGATTGGGTGCGTGACAGAATCGGCGGCCTTAAAAAGAGTTGAAACCGTCGTGCGGCGATGCTGTTCATGCCTTGGATTTTTCGACCGCCGTCCTGCGCCGTCTTCTCACCGCGATTTCCGGTGCTTCCTTGATGCACGTCCAGAGAATACCCATCGACATGCGGAACAAACGCCACGTGCTGCGGGCGATCGTCGCGGGTTTTTCACCGACATCCGGGTAGCCGCGATCGTCAGGCTTGACCCGCGCCCAGTTGCGAAACAGTCGCCCCCAGGTGCTGCTCAGCGATTGGTGCACGCGACCCCGACCGATCAGCGGATACCAGAACGAGTCATGATACACCACGCTCGCGATGTACGCCCACGGAGCCAACCACGTCCGCAGCGACCACTCCACCCCGCGCCGCATCCAGCCCCAGTAGATCAGGTGCTGCATGCGGGCGGCGAAGGTCATCTTCTTGAAAGGCCCGTCGAATCGCCAGTTTTCCGCGGCTACCTCCACGTCACCGACGACTTCTATCTCTTTGGGATCACCGCACCCGAGTCCGCGTTCATGCGCCAGGCGAATGAATTTTACGTCGCTCAGCGGATCGAACCCCATCAGTTTCGCAGCCATTGCATCGATCGCAACTTGATCGTTTGAAGCGAGTAACACGTTCTTGACGTGCGGGATCATGCAGCGCGGTCCAGGCCCGTCACCGGCGAACGTGCCGTCCATGACCGCAAAGACGCCACGATGAATGCGTTGCTGAATCATCAACAGATCGACGAGTGTTTCGTGAATCACCGGGTGCGTCCAATGCCGATGCTCGTTGAGCAGCCCGCCGAACGCATTTTTCATCGCCCCGGTCATGGTTGTAAACACGTGCGTCTTGACGGTGGGCAGGTGGATGATGTTTTCGCCGATGAACCGTTTCGGGATACTGAATCCTTGTGGATAGACGTCGCGCAGGCAGAGGAACTCGTCCACCAGATCGCCGACGGCCTCGCGGATCGGAATCCAGGTCTCTTCGTCTTCGTACAAATGAACGTTGCGCAGACCGTGGGCTTCGATCACGTCGATCTGCTTGTTCTCCCGCTCGCCGAGCCGGGCGTCGATCACGACCGTTCGGTTGTGGCACGCGTGGATCAGATTGGCATCATACCCGTCCTGCAGCATCGCCCGGATCACGCCCTCAAGCTGCCAGGGTGTGGTCGAACTGCCCGGGAAAAAAAAGTGCCAGCTAATGTTGACCTTCAGAGCCGTGTCGACCGACGGGTCGATGACGTTCTTGTATCCCGCTAGGTTGACAAGGCGGTGATAGTCCTCGAGCACCGTTTCCGGCGACGTGCGAATGATGGCCACCTTTGATGAACTCATGGTTTCACAAACCGTTCCAATCCGCCGGTACCAAACAACGCCACCTGATACACCACGACCAGCGCGCAACCCGCCCAGAGCACGATGGCTGTGAGCAGCGCTCGATCCTTGAAGATCATTTCCGTGGGACCCGCGTAGACACCCAGCTCAGTCAACATTGCAAACCGGAACACGCCGTACACGACGATGGGCAGCGTGTAGAACAAATGTTGTTTGGGAAACGCCGAGGGGTGGCCGGCTGTGTCGAGCGTATAGAGAAGAAAGGTGATCACCGCGATACCCGCGGATACGGCGATCATGTGGGCGAGCAGCGTCGGCGTGTACCGCAGGAGCGTGCGTCGATGGCTGCCCGCCTCCTCGGCGTTGCCCAGCATGACCACTTCACACCGGCGCTTGCCGAACCCCATGAACAGACACAACGTGAATACGCACGCGATCAACCAGGAGGAGGCCTCCACACCGACGGCGAGCGCGCCCGCCCAGGCGCGCAGTACGAATCCGAGTGCCACAATGATGACATCAAGAATCACGCGTTTCTTCAAGGCAAACGTATAGGCGAGCGCGAGACACAAATAGACCCCGAGCACAACGACGACGCTGCGTCCCGGCAAGGTCAGCGCCAGCCCCGCCGCCATGAAGGTCAGCAGCAGGGCGATCGTGATCGCGGTGAATGGGCTGATAACCCCGCGTGCGACGGGGCGGTTTCGTTTCGTTGGGTGTCGGGCGTCTGCCTTTCGATCGACGGCGTCGTTGACGGCGTAAACGGCGCTCGATATCAGACAGAACGATGCGAACGCCACCACCGCGCGCAGCATGGAGACCGCCGAGGTCAACTGCAACCCGGCCGCCGGACCCGCGAACACGACTACATTCTTGATCCAGTGACGCGGGCGTAGCAGCGCCACGACGTCACGGGGCGTTGCCCGGGCGCTTCGTTGCACACGGACGTCGGCTGGTCTTGTCGTTTGTCGTTCGCTCAGGACCACAGATTCTTGCTCCGGCGTTGTCACCACCATGCTTGATTATAGGGTCTGAGGCCAATACTCAAGAGGCTGCTTACACATACCCGGTTGCTGACTATCGCCGGATCACAGCGATTCATCGGTCTCTAGTGCTTTGTCACACCTTGTTTTTCGGGTGGCATGGGCAATCAGCAGCTTGCCCGTGTTGCTGGCGGGGCAGTCACGGGCAAACAAGTTTGCCCATGCCACCCGCGCCCGAATAAGTCGTACTACCTTTTCGGAAACGGCACTAGTGCTACTCGCCATAAATTCTGATACACCCTAATACGGTGCCACGAGAT
>CAZWWW010000462.1:0-2802 GCA_964637715.1 uncultured Phycisphaeraceae bacterium
ACTTTGCTGAAGAGCGCCGCCTTGGTGTACT
The DNA here is from genome assembly GCA_964637715.1 of uncultured Phycisphaeraceae bacterium. Lineage (GTDB taxonomy): Bacteria > Planctomycetota > Phycisphaerae > UBA1845 > UBA1845 > CAZWWW01. The sequence continues at coordinate 32 of CAZWWW010000462.1, forward strand.
TCGTGATGTCGTGCGTAACCGTTAGTGTTCCAAACGCGCCCGAACCCTTGGCGTGTACGACGCGCTCGGGGATACGTTCGCGGTTGAAGTGTTGCATCTGCTCGAGCAGTTGGACATCCTGTATCAGCACCGGCCCGCGCGGCCCTGCGGTGAGCGCCTGCTGCATACCGATTGGTGCTCCGTCAGCCGTGGTGAGGGTTGGTTTGTTGGCCATCATCCGCTCCTTAGTATCAAACCGTATCTTCGTGAATCAGTTCGAGTCGGTTCACCGGGTCAACGTCCGATCAAACCGCCACCCGGTCTGTATTCTGCACGCACGCGCGGCATTGCGTCAACAACAAGAACGTAACGATCGGGAGGAATTGTCCGTTGACCCCTTCGATAAAAGGGGCCTTCTTAGCCGCGATGGGTGCCGTTAAAGGTTTAGAGCCCGAATCGACAGCGATGGGCTTCCCGCGGTTTCCACGTGCCCACCCGGGGTTCAGAGAAAGCTCACAGTCCAGGGAGTTTCGTCCTGAAGCGTGCCCGTGAAAACGGGGGAGGCTGTGTTATGCTTGAGTGGCGCCCTTACTCACGCGGTGCGGACACCGTTTTCATGCGCAGCAGTTGGATGGTCCAGAATAACCAGGCGCACACCAGCATCACACGTACAGTGACGATCGGGGCGAAGAAAAAGCTGACGCCCATCAGGATGGTAAACGAGATGCCGATGCGGAGTTTTTGCGCGACGGTCAAACCGGTTTTGTCTCGAAAGGCGTGAATGTAGGGACCGAGGTAGCGATGGTTGAGCAGCCACGCATGCCAACGCTCATCGCTACGGGCGAACAGGAACGCGGCGAGCAGCAGGAAGGGCGTGGTCGGCAGCAGGGGCAGCAAAATGCCGGCCGTCCCCAGAGCAACGTTTAATACACCCAATGCGATAAAAACGGTTCGCTTCAATGGTGACACCTTTTAGTTAAAGCAAGCTGCGTTCTTGCGTAGCGGTTGAATCACTGTTGCATCCGGTAAAATGACTCGATCCGGCGATACACAATATCAGAAAGCGCTCCAGTATGGCGAAAAGCACCTACTACCCCGACACAGCTCAGTTAATGGGTATCGCAGGATGGCATGGGCAAACTTGTTTGCCCGTGATCGTCCCCCCAACAACACGGGCAAGCTGCTGCTTGCCCATGCCACCCATCGAATCACGAGTGGCAAAGTACTACAACCGCACGGCCCGAGCAGATACTCCTTGAAACGCGGTCGCTCCCGGCACCGCACCCGTGTTCACGTTGTTGTTTCGTTGGTCCTCTGATTGCCCGACGCTTGTGTAGCATTGCACGTTGATCGCGTCAATGGTTCCGTACCTCAATGCTCGACAAGTCCACGCGCCGCCGGACTTCGTTCGCGATACCCGGCATAACAGTGAAGACCTGGTCGCGAGACGGCGGCGGTTGGTGCGGTTGATGGAATCCGGTACCCGATCGACGTATTCATCGGAGAATGGCAGCACATCTTTAGGTTTTCCACGCATCGAGTTGGTGGCGCGCGTTACGCCTGAGTCTCGCGGCGAACCTACGTCCGAGATTACCGGCACCCGCTCGCGTTCGTTCGCGCCAGGCTTGGTGGTATACTGTGTTCTTAACTGTAGGCGCGTCGAGTCTTTGTACCGGATAAGACAGCTATTCGATTGCTGCGCAGCGATAGCGCTGGTTCGGAGTAGGGTTTGCCCGGAGTGACCACGTCGTAACCATCCCCCATCCCCAGAGCGGCGTATTTGCGACCGAGCGCCTGACGAACTATTATGCCGTTCGGTTCGTGCCGTCATAATCCACGCTTATCCTGACGCGGAGACCACAAAGAACCTCAGAGTCAAATCGTGCCAACCAACGCCCTGTCGCAACACATCTTGAAAGCCCTGAAAGCAAGGGGTTACCGCCCGCAACCGGTGCGCTCGCTGGCGGCGGTGATGGGCATCGACACGGACGCCATGGCCGAGTTCAACGAAGCCTGTTCGTCTCTGGCGCGGCGGGGTCGTGTCCTGCTGGGCCCAAAGAATACGATTATGCCCGCTCCGCCGACAGGCAAGGCCATCGGCACATTTCGCTCAAATCCGAAGGGCTACGCCTTTATCAAGCGGTTCGGTTCGCCCGGGCAGGATGACCTGTATGTCTCCGCCGAGTGCAGCGGTGGCGCGATCACGGGTGACACGGTTTTGGCGCGGGTAAGCAAGCGCGGCAAACGCGGCGGGAGGATGATGTACGAGGGCCGCGTAGTTGAGATTCTTGAGCGCGGACGAACCCGGTTCGTGGGCGAGCTGCACCGCAGGTCGGGTGGATGGTTTGTCGTTCCCGATGGGAACATCATCCGGTTCCCGATCGTCGTGCGTGATACGGGTGCCAAGAACGGCAGGGCGGGCGATCAGGTGGTCGTGGATATCCTTGAGTTTCCCACCCCAATGACGGAAGCGGTCGGGGTGATCGCCAAGGTGCTGGGTCCGCGTGGTGAACCGGACGTAGAGACGCAGAGCATCATCGAACTGTATGACCTGCCCGGTTCGTTTAGCGACGAGGTTCTGGACGAAGCGCGGGTGGTCGTAGCCGGGTACGATGCCCGTGCTGTGGCCAGCGGTCGTGAAGACCTTCGAGCGGTTACGATCATCACCATCGACCCGGCGGACGCGCGGGACTTTGACGACGCGATATCGTTGACGCGTCACGATGACGGCACGTTCGAGCTGGGCGTGCACATTGCGGACGTTACCCATTTCGTTCACGAAGGCGGTGCCC
>CAZWWW010000463.1:0-2795 GCA_964637715.1 uncultured Phycisphaeraceae bacterium
TCGAATCATCGTTTCATCCGGCGAATCGACTCGATACGGCGATACACAATAACGGGTATTGCTGTAGTAGGACGGCGCGCCTTGTGTCGAGGGTTGTCACCCAAACGGCAACGATCGACACACCGGCGCTGCGAACGGCTGTTCCGACGTCCGACTATACACATCCCAACACTTCGTCTGATCCGCCCCATCACACAGACCGCATCCGCGCCCGAGAATCATGTCTGTCCGCGTGTTCCTTAGAGCCCGTTCGAGCGGACAGTCCGCGTAGACGCGCGACGCGTCGACCGCGCCCGACGCCGTGCCTATACTCGCTAGAGTCACTCGTGGCGAGGCGGTTTCGGGCTCAACAGAACCGAGATGCCCAGCGGGGTTTGGGGTTCGCCCGGGTTCGGGCGTTCCGCGGTACACACAGGGGAATAGCATGAAGCCTGAAGATTTCGACGCCGCCATGGAGCGGTGCCTTCAACAGATCAACAAACTACCGGAAGGGCAACGAGCCCGTCTTATCGAGCTCGTCGGACAGGCCCGAGGTCGCCAGCAGGCCGTTGATCTATCGCTCCGCGAGGCGCTCGACGCGATCGACGACTGGCGCCTCCATCAGAAATACATGCTCTTCGATATGGAAGCCCGACAACGCGAACTGCAACAGCAAGCTAACGACGACGCCGAAGCCGACTTCGGCGATGACGTCGATTGGATCTAGCGCCGGCTCTATCTTTTCGTAGCGGTCGAAGCACCGTCTCATCCGGCGAATCGACCCGGCGCGACGATACACAGAAACTCACGATGCCGTAGCGCGCGCCCAGACTGATCTCACCATTCGTCCGCTATGCGTGTCTTCGCGACTGTTCAAGGCGTGAGGGCGCGATCGGCGAGACGAAGCGTACGGTTTCGGGGGGTGACCAACGCGTTCGACCCGGGTGAAGGTAATGCGGGCAATGCGGCGGAGGAGACCCTTGAACGGCGCCACGGATTGGACGCGCTCGATCCCAGGGCGATCATCGTGCCGATCGCACCGAACACGAACGCCAGACGCACGCGGCGTACCGCAGCGCTGCTCGATGTGTCATGCACAACAAGAATTCCGCCTGTCGCCAGCAGCGACAGGGCAAGCATGACGAGCGTGGCCGTCGTGCCGACCAAATGCAGAACAAGCGGTGCCGTCAACCAGCAGGTCATCGCGGCGCCCGCCAACAAACGGGCCGTCATGCGGGCACCCTCTCGTGATCGGCTGCCGACCCGCTGCATGATCATGGCACGCCCCATCGCCGTGGCGCATCCGATCATGCCGATCGACAGCAGAGTGATAGTATGATCCACCCCCGCGCCGCGGTGAACCATCGTAACTGCAGCCGCGATCGCGACAGCGACTCCCGACGCGGCGCACGCCATACCGAAGGCACTAACCGATCGAACGTACGAGCTTCCCGCGCGGTCTCCCAGCCACATCCCCACGCCTAACGCAATCAGCGCAGCGGATAGGAACTGCGCATCAGCTTCAGGATGAACGCCCAGCGCGCTGGCAAAAACGTACACGGCACAAACCGCCCCCCCACCGACACCCACGACGCTCATGCGGGTCAAACGCGGGTACCGATCACTGAAGGATGGCAGCGATTCGTCCTCCGGATCAACCACCCGCTGAGGCGAACGGTTCAGCGAGGCAAACCCGGCACAAACAATCGACAACAACAAGGCGGGCAGCGAAGCCGCCAGTACGGACAAGACCGGATGAGTGCCGAGTCGTGACACATGCGAAGAACACCATAAGCCCACACCCCCGCCGACCAACATCCATGCCGTCGCCTCCGGTTGCCACCGGCATCGCGAACAGCTCAAATGGTGAACACATGACGTGGCCAATCCCAGCAGGCTCAGCGGGAGGAATGCCACGACAAACGCGACAACAATATGAAGCATCTCCAACGGGAGCGCCGACCACACGAAATGATCCCACAGCAAGCGCATACCGCCGGCGGTGAACCGCAAACCGAAAGGCGAGATAGCCATCAACAAACCCGTCATCAAAGCGCTTACGGACAACACCCACCAGTGAAGCGGGCGATCGGGTTGGGTGTTGTAGACAAGCCAAGTCGCAGGCGGAGGTTGCTTACTAGCGGAACCGGCCAAACGATGCCACGCGTGCGCCGTAACCCAAAGGGCGAAGCTGCTGGGCACGATCACACCGATGCCCAGTGCCCCGAGCGAGGCGGCCAAAACAGCGCGGGGGGTGATCCCGAACGGTTTCAGAAGTGTTCCTGATGTCACCGCCAAACCCGAAACGGTCATGGCGATGGTTACCCCGAGCAATACCGACGCCATCGGTGCCAAAGTCGCCAGCGCCTGCGGTGATCTCAGCATCGATGTGATAAGCGGTGGCCGATAGGCGGCGCGTGCCCTGCGGGTGGAGGGGGCGGTTCTTGGGCGGACCCGGGATGGCGACTGTTGAACCGACGGCGACGCCTGCCGTGACTGCCGAGGGGCGTTCGAGGATGCGGTCTTTGTGGCAGACCGGCGTCGACGTCCCGTGTTTCGATGCCTTCGACGTCGTTTGGGTCTTTTTGCCATTTGGGCCTCCATGCCCCCGCTGTCGCGTGGTGCGCGAACCCTACAAAACCAGCCCTCAACACCGTCCGCGCATCCGGGTCGCGTGCGTGGAACCACACAAGTACTTTGCCACGGCTTGTTTTATGGATGGTATGGGCAAGCGGCAGTTTGGCCGTGTTCCTCCGGGGGTAGTCACGGGCAAACAAGTTTGCCCATGCCACCCACAACGCACCCTAAGAATAAGC
>CAZWWW010000464.1:0-2761 GCA_964637715.1 uncultured Phycisphaeraceae bacterium
ATCATCGGCATGACCTGCATGCCCGAGGCAAAGCTCGCCCGCGAAGCCGAGTTGTGCTACGCGCTGGTGGCATTGCCCACCGATTATGATTCCTGGCGCCCTACCGTCGGCGACCTGCCACGCGAGGCGCTGTTGGCCGAGATATTGCGCAACCTGAAACGCGCTTCAGAGGGGGCGGTGAGTCTGATCCGCGAAGGGCTGCGCACGCTGGGTTCCGGCGGTCCACCGGATTGCGGCTGCGCCCGAGCGCTTGATCTGGCCGTCTGGTCGGACCTTACCGCGCTTGACGAAGCGACGCATCGACGGCTTGAGCCGGTGCTGAGACGTCGACTCCGAGAGGCGAAGCCGAAATGATCCAGCGCGTTGGCGGTAATCGAATTCACAGGTCGCTGTTCAGTAAGCATATTGACGACTCGCTTCGTTTTCGCACGCGCGCGTCGCTGATAGCCGTAGGCGAATACCCACCCCGCTTGAGCTTCTATGTGGGATGAACGAAAAACGCGAAGGGCGGTGACGGCGATAATGGCCTGCGCCATGGGTCTGGCTGTGTTTTTCCGAGCCGCACCAGTGCTGGCCGATGCGAAGTTGGCAGCCGCAGCCGGCGGCGCGAACGCGGGCGAATCCGGCATCTACCTCGATGATAGTTTCGAGGCGGCGGACGCGCTGGCGCGCTTACAGCCCCTGGTGCAAAAGGGCGAATGGCGAGAGGCCGCCGTATTGATTCAACGCATCTCGGATCAATATGGCGACAAGTTGATACGACGCGGGCCGGGCTATTATGTCGGATTGCGCGGGTACCTCACCGAGATGATCGCGGGCTGGCCTCGACGCGGTCTTGAAGCCTATCGCGCGCTCTTTGAGCGCATCGCGTCAGCAGCCCTTGACCGGGTAGCGGGCGCTCCCGATGACGACGGTTCAGCCGGCTTGTCGGTCGTAGAGCGGTATTTCTGCACGGTGGCGGCGCTTCACGGCGCCGAGCGTATCGCCCAACGTGCGATCGAGCGGGGCGACTTCGCACTGGCCGAGCATATCTACAGACGATTGCTCGACGAACACCCCGATACCAAACGCCATCCCGAACATTACCGCGCGATGCTCGCCGTCGTTCGAGCCATCGGTGGGGCGCCGGGTTTGACCGAGGCGCCTGGATCAAGGCCTCCCCAAAAAAAGGAGAAGCCCGAAGCGGACGGGGCGCCGGGGCGAGGCGTATCGGTGAAGCGATCGTCTGAGGCGGCGGCTGATCCCGACACGCGCATTCGTTGGATGGGGCAGGATCGACGGCTTCGCGAGGTGCTGGATGAGATACCAAAGGAATTTGCTTCACGGCGCGTCGCACCGTCGCTTTCAGAGTGGCCTATCCTGGGAGGAAATCCCGAACGAAACCGCGTGGCGCGGTGCGCCGTTGATGAACTGGGGGTTCAGTGGCGTTTTTCATCGCAGGTCGGCTTCGACAGTCGACCGGGCGCCGACAAGACCGACGCGGCGGACTCCGAAGACGATCAGGTGCTTGATCTTTCCGCCCACCCTGTGGTGGCGGGTTCGATGGTATTCGTACAGCGGGATCGCGCGATCCAAGCCCTGCGCGGGGCAACGGGCGAGTTGGTGTGGCAGTTCGGTCCCGACGGGGAGCCGGGTTCGGCTACGAGCTTTGTGCTTCAGGACCGTCCGCCCGTGTGGAACGCGGTCACCGTGGCGGAAGGCCGTGTCTATGCTGCCCTACCGGCACAGGGGGCCGCCTATTACGGGTATGGATCGTCGCAGTCACCCAACGAGCTGGTGTGTCTCGACGCCTCGTCCGGTCAGGTACGCTGGCGCGTTGTGGCGGCATCCGGCGATCTGGCGGAAGTGGAGTTTGATTCTTCGCCCATCATCGACCACACGCGTCTGTACGTTGTCGGGCGCAGACGCCGGTCGTTCGGCTTCGAGGATTGCTACCTGTTTCGTATCGATGCGCGAACCGGTCACGTGTTGTCGCGCACGCACGTCGGCAGCGCGTCGACAGGCCGGCTCGGTATGCACACCTCGACGACGTCCCTCATAACGCTCGACGGCGACACGGTCTATCTGTGTTCGAACCTCGGGTCCATCGCAGCCGTTTCCGCCTTCACCGGTGCCGTGCGTTGGGTACGTACCTACGAACGGGCTGATGCGGACACCGGCGGCGGCGGATCGGGCAAGGTTTCTGATGTCACGACGTGGCACTATAACGCGATGATCTGGTCCGATCGGGGTCTCGTTGCGTTGCCCAGCGATAGTGATGCGATACTTGTGCTGGCGCCGGTTGACGGGCAAGTGCGCCAGGAGATTCCGCTGTTCGTGCTGGAGGGCGCGTACGACGTGCTGGGCGTTCACGGGGATCGGTTGTGCGCGGCGGGGCGGAGCGTAGCCTGCTATGACCTTGTGTCGGAGCGTATCGCCTGGTCATCGCCGATCACCGACGAAACCCGGCGCCCGGGTCGGGGCGTGTGGGCGGACAACCGGTTGTACGTTCCGATTCGATCAGGGTTAAGCGTCTTCGAGGTAGGCAGCGGCGCGCGCACCGATTTAGCCTGGGATCCGGACGGAGAGGTGGGGAATCTTGTGGCGCTGCCCGATCAGTGGATCGTGGTCGGTGCGCGTTTTGTATCCGCCTATGTGCGAAAGTCAGAGATTTGGAACGCGCTGCGTGCCCGCATAAACGCAGACCCGACCGACCCCGTTCCGGCGTTGGAACTGGCGGAAGTTGCGATGCGCGGGGGTGAAACGTCCGACGCACTGGAAG
>CAZWWW010000465.1:0-2758 GCA_964637715.1 uncultured Phycisphaeraceae bacterium
AGGAACGGGCTGTCGTCGGCCACAAAAAGAACGCTGGCGCGGCGCGGCGGATCAACGACAACCCACGCGCGATCGTCGACGTCGAGCGCGTCGTCAATCCGGGCGACGACCTCTACGACGCCGCCGACGCCGAACTCGTTTTCGTCAAACGCCACCGTCTGTTGGCTCCGCAGTACGCCGCGTGTCGTGATAGGCGATCCCGCGCTCGACGGTGTTTGTTCGTTCACCTTGGGACCCAGCGAAACCGTCTTCACGTCAACCGCCCGGCCATCGAAAAACAGCGTCAAATCTACGGTAACCGGCGCGGGACCGAAGTTGCGAAGCGTTGCGGACGTGCTGAGGAGTTCCGGTTGTTCATAGTTACGGCGCGCCTGCATGGCGGTGATGCCGACGTTGTCGCCGCGCGATCCGATACGCTCGATCGTCACGCGATCGAGTGCGAATTTCTGCAGGCTGGTGCCCGCGGCGTCGCTGATGCGCCCGTCGGTAAAGATCAACAGCGTGGCGGGTGACACGGCCGCGTCCGGCGCGACGTCACGACCCGCCTCAGCGCCGCCGATAATGACGGTCTGGGCGTACGCTTCAGCCAGGGTTACCGCTTCTTCGATATGACTTGTGCTCTGCGTGGGTTCGATCTCGTCAATGCGCTGCTTAACGGCGTCGTGGTCGCGGTCGAAGGAAGAAACAACCGTGGCGCGATCGCAAAACGCGATCACCATAGCACGGGCATCGTCGCTTAGATTGTCGATCGTGTGTTTGGCGCGATCTTTGGCGATGTCGAGTCGTGTTCGACCCCCCGTCTCGATGACCCCCATCGACGCCGATTGGTCGATCAGCAGTATGACCGTATCCCGATAGGTCTCCGCCGTCTTGAACATAGGGCGCCCCAATGCCACCGCGGCGAGCAGCAGCACGAGCAATTGCAATGCGAGCAGCAGGTTACTCCGCAGGCGTTGGAACGGTGCGTTGACGCGCAGGTCTTCAACCGCACGCTTCCACAAAAGCGTGGACGGTACGACACGGACCTGCCGTTTGAGTTTGAGAAAATAGAGCGCAACAAGCGGCGGGATGGTTAGTCCCGCGGCGATAGCTATGTTGGACGCGGTTAGAAAGGTCATGCTGTTCACCAAACCGGTCGCGAGATTGTCCGACAATCAGGCACTGTGTCCACACCCGGGGCTGTGTTTTCTCCAAAATAGGCCTTTAACGCCCAATCTATCCCCGACCGTATATTCGCGCGACGTAACGCCGATCGGCCTGTCAGGCTGGTTGTGGCGTTCCGGTTCAAGATCGGCGGTCTTCCAAAATTGTCCATACGGGCTTGAATTCCGGGCAACGATTAGCTAGAGTAACATCTTCGTCGGCGATATATGGAGAATGTCGCGACCATCCGACCTGATTCGTGCCATGTCATCGGATCGACGGTTTGGCACATCCGGGTTACGCCCCTCACTGGGCCTGAGGGAGTAAGGGCGCCTTCTGACTGAACAGGTCAGTCGCACCGTCTAAGTCGTAGCCGATTCAAATGGGCGCAGTATGCGTTTGATCTAAAAAGAGCTTATGTGGTTCGGATTCCGCGTTCCGTGGTTGATCCGTAGATGGATGGCGTGGGTGGACATGCGTCACCATGCCAGCTGTTTCGGATGATGATTCATCTGAAACGCGAGGCGGTGCGCGGAGCCCCTGCGTTAGGGCGCGCTCTGTTTTTGTGTAGCGGTTGAATCGCTGTTTCATTGGGGAACACGACTTGATTCGGTGATACACACTATCAGAGAGCGCTTTACGTGAAGCGTGCGGCGCGCTGTGGATCTGGGTGTGCGCCGGAGGGCGTGGCGCGCACCGATTCGGTGCGCGTGAGGCGGATTCGAACCGGAACCGAATCGTTGTGGCAAGGGAAAGGACGTGGCCTTACGTATTCGCTGAGTCGAGTCGCAGTTTGGTTCACCCGGCGCTACAGGCATGGATCGTATATGGGAAACAAACATGGAAGGCAAGACAATGAACGACTCGGGATCAAACTCGCTTAGCAATTCTTCCTGCCGCTCATGCGTCTCGCGCGTTCGTGGGGGGTGGCCAACCAGCGTTTCGTGGGAGACCCACAAAGGCTTCCTGATAAGATTAAGATCGTTTGACCGGATGAATGTCTTGGTCCTGTTCATGCTGGTACTTCCTTGCGTTTCCGCGCTGTGTGCCGCGTCTGCGCGGGCCACGGACAACGATCCGCAGGTTTTTCTTATGAACAACAATGTGACGGTAACAACCTGTCACGGTGTGTTCTATGATTCGGGTGGCACGCCGGCGGATCAACCGAATTGTACGCCCCCTCCGGGGTTCTCGTGTACGCCTCCTGGAGACAACGAGGACTTCACGAAAACGTTTCGACCAATCAATTCGGCTAGTCAAAAGATTCGCATCAATTTTACGACATTCATCATAGAAAAAACGCCGCCGCTCCCTGCTAACCCGTTCGATCGAATGGAGATTTACAACGGCAACAATACCAGCGCACCGTTAATCGGCATCTTTTTCCCTCGGACCGACAACACCGGTACGCGACCAGGCCTCATTACATCAACGGCCGTAGACGGCAGCCTGACGATTAAGTGGGTATCTGATTCTGGCGGTCAACCTTTTGAAGGATGGGCGGCGGATATCTCATGCGCTACGGCGTACAACCCGACGTTCCAAACGACGGGGCAAAGCTTGTGGGGTAGCGGTACAACAGCGACACTGCCCAACTCGGCACGGGTCGAGTTCT
>CAZWWW010000466.1:0-2753 GCA_964637715.1 uncultured Phycisphaeraceae bacterium
GAAAGAGGTTGGGCGCTATCCCGGCCAGCAAGAGCGCAACGGCGGATAGGAATACTTCTTCGGTGAAACTAGGTCGCATGAGTATACCCTCGTATGCGGCGGCCCACGGCGGGCCGCCGCACAGGCGTTGAACGGGATGTTACTTCGGCAGCATCGAGACCATATTGTGGAGTTTGCCATCCAGCATCTTGCAGACCTTGTTCACTTTGCGGTTGCCGAATCCGTCAAGCTGCTGCGTCGGGGGCACATAGCGCACCACCGTCTCTCCGTCGGTACCTTTGTAGATGTTGACGCGGATCGGGACCGCGACACCGACGCCCGGCTCTGCGGAGAACAGCTTTTTGCCGACGTTGGGGTTGCCGACGAAGAGCGTCTCCGAATCCACTGTGAGCCCGGTCATCGCCAGGACCTTCCCCTGATGGAGCTCGCCCATAACCATCATGCCGTTGTCGGCCACCATCTTCGTCAGTCGATCCACGGTTTGGGATACGGAACCGCGAACCGTAACGGCCACGCCGGGCCCGTTGTTGTGCGGGTAGCTTTGGGCACCGGCGTTCTGCGTGAACACCGCCAAGCCCAGGACGCCCATAACCCCTCCGGCTATGAGCATACGTCGAAACCATCTTGTTCGTTCTACCATCTGCGTTCTCCTTGTTGAGGCGTGACCAACCCCGTCGTGTGAAGCTCCGCTACACCGCGGTGCGCCGCAAGGCGGGCGGCTGCCATGATGTGCGACCGATCCCGGTCGTCATCCGCGTTTGACTGTCTTCAATTGGTTGGTCGTGGGAGGCGGGTGAAACCTTACTCGGATTGCGTGGAATCGGTGGGCGGCGTTGAGGAGCGCAACGACGACTTGATTCGCTTTACGGTTTCGTCCGGAATCCTGTCCGACTCGGGGGGCGTTGTGTCGGTGCGATAATGCGCTGAGACGGCCTCATCGATGGACTCAATTTGTTTGGAATAGCGTGAACACGCCTGACACAAACGTACGTGGATCCGCAGACGCAAGCGACGCCAGAACGGTAGCTCCCGATCAAGCCCTTCCGATACAATGCGCGTCGCCTCTTTACAGGATAACATTAACGTTTCTCGTCGACCGGGGCGTGAAACCAGTTCACCTCCAGGCAAGCGCGAAGCCGCGCCCGCGCCCGGTGGAGGGCCACCCACAGGTTAGTCGGTGTAATCGACAACACCTTACAAACTTCGTCCGGTTTTCGATCATCCACGACGCGCAGTCTGAAGGCGTCGGCCAGGCGTTCGGGCAATGCCTGCAAACAATCCTGCATGACCTTCCAGAATTCGGTCCGCTCTTGAATTGCCGTGGGATCCATCGCGCACTGTTTCGGCCAGGCGATCCACGATCCGTTGTCATCGAACCAAGCGTCGATCGTCGGGTCGGTCGTGTCCAGCGACTTCACCTCAGGCTCACGGTAGTGCTTCCGGTAATGATCGGCGATCTTACGCCTCAGGAGTCCGACCAACCAGGTACGCGGGCTCGACTCACCCCGGAAGCTGTCGACGGACTTCAGCGCGGCGAGAAACGTCTCTTGCACCACCTCTTCCGTGGTATAACGATCGCGCAAACGCGGCAGCGCATATCGGAACAAGTAGTCGGCGTGCGCGTCGACCCACGTTTCGACAAGATTCAAACCGGAAGGGCATGTGCCGTCGTCCGATTGCTTTGCCGATTCGGTCTTCTGCGTCTGGGCCATAATCCTGCGTGTTCCCAGGTGCAGCCTACGGGGTTGCAAGGGCACCGACGTCAGCGCCCGCGCGGGCCGGTAAGAAAAAGCCCGGTCCCCAACTACAACAGGCTCGACGCTTGGAACCTTAATAGAGCGTTTTCTGATATTGTGTATCGTCGAATCGAGTCGTTTCGCCGGATAAAACAGTGATTCGACCCGCTACACAAAAAGAGAGCTTGCTCTCGTATAGAGCGTTGTGGCGCGGACCTTACGATCTGTCAAGAGGAAATGTTAGCGCATGCAGGAGTCGATGCGTGACGGTTTGCGTCACTCTTAACGGTTATAGCGCGCGCTGCGCGCGCAACAGTGGCGTAGATAGAGCGTATCGAAACATCGAAGCGCAACGAGCGCGGCCCGTTAAGGACGATCCGTATGTCACGAACAGACCCGGTACGGTGTTCCTACAAGGTGGTTCTTTTGCGTCGCCGACGAAGAACGGCGATTGCGCCGGCGGCCATCATGCACAGCGTGGCCGGCTCAGGCACGACATCCACGCGGAACGCACCCCTCAGATTGCTCGGTGCGCCCTGCCACGAGCCGAAGTTCTCCCGGAGCATGACCGAACCGGTATCGCTCATGCCGTTGAACATCCACTGGGCCACGGTCGGGATGGGTGCCGACGCGACCAGCCAGTATTGTTCGCCGGCCTGAAGAAACGTACCGCCGTCCCCTTCAGCGTGAACGGGTGGATTGAGTCCGCCACGCAACCCCATGGCGTTCGTCAGGTTCCACATTTCGAGCACACGGTCCGGCGCGCCGCCGCTGTCTGACATCAGCCAGAGATCGACCTCGTTTACGCCCGAGATCATCGTCACCGTAGCCCAGATGTCGGAGACGACACCACTGGCCGATGGGACGAACGAGTTGGCGTAGTCCCGATCGCGCTGCGGGGACAACGGATTTATCACCTGCCCCGCGAACGTGGCGGCGCCGAAGTTCGGCTTGTAGTTGTCGAAGACCGTGACGACCTCAGCGCGAACGCTACCCACCGCCGTCAGCGCCATCAAC
>CAZWWW010000467.1:0-2750 GCA_964637715.1 uncultured Phycisphaeraceae bacterium
AACAATAACGGCCTGTCTTGTTGTGTTGTTGTGGGCGTGGGCTTTGCGCGGCGGTGTCCGCTATGCACACCGGGTTGACTATAGAAACGAGCAGCGCATGACGGCGGCGCTGCACTATGGAACCTCGTGGAGCGTGCCGCTGATGGTGGCACTGATCGTCTACGCGATTCAACCGGTGTCGTACCTGGGGGCGCTCACCCAATCATCGTGGATTCCGCCGCGCGTTTTTTTCACGGTGATTGTAGGCGGTATCGCGGGTCTTGGATTGGTGCTGTGGTGGTTCTGGCTTATCCGGTTGGGGTTTACGGCACCGGCTAATAGCCGGGCGCGGGTAGTGCTCTTTTTTTCAGTGGGGGCACCCGTCTTGACGGCGGCGCTGCTAGTGGGATGGTGGCTTGCTCAGCCGTATATCCTGTCGCCGCTGTTTCGCGCGTTGGGCGTTGAGGCGTGAACGTACTCATGATCTGTTGGTCTTGTGGCGCAGGGGATGAGGCACGGGGGGGGAAAGGTACGGAGGCACGAAGGCACAGAGGCACGGGGGCACGAGGGAGCAATGCACTAGAGCGCGCTCAGTGATCTCGTAGCGTCCGACCGCAAAGAATCCCCGTGACACAGGTGTATACGGACGCTACAACAACATAGAACTTGTTCTAGACAGAGAGGCACGAAGGCGCGGGGGAAGAAGGCACGAAGACGTGGTGTTGGGTGGTGTTACTGGTGCAGCGTTACGGTTTATTCTTAGGGTTCGTTGCGGGTGGCATGGGCAAACTTGTTTGCCCGTGATCGTCCCACCAGCAGCGCGGGCAGGCTGCTGCTTGCCCTTGGCACCCCAAAAACCAAGGTGTGACAAGGCACCAGGAGGCTTGGAGCGATGGGGCGCGTTTGGCGATTGCGTTGATTATAAGTTGAAGAAACGTTTTTGTTGGTGAGAACATGCGACCTGCTACCGTAGCCATCGTCGACTTCGGCGCACAATACGCCCAACTGATCGCCCGGCGCGTTCGAGAGAACCACGTTCACAGCGTGATCGTGAGCCCCGACGTCACCGTGGAGGAACTCCGCGCGCAACACGCCGTGGGGCTCATCTTTTCCGGCGGACCGGGTAGCGTGTACGATGCCGATGCACCCCGCTGTCAGTCCGCGCTGTTGGTGATGGGGCTGCCCATTCTCGGCATTTGTTACGGGTTCCAATTGGCCTGCGACATGTTGGGCGGCAAGGTGGGGGCGGGCTCGACGCGCGAATATGGTCGAACGCCGCTGGAGGTGCTCGATCCGAGCACGCTCCTTGCCGACGTGCCCGGTAAGACGACCGTCTGGATGAGCCACGGCGACGCGGTTACCGAGGTGTCATCCGACTTTGTTCCATTGGCCCGCACGCCCAACTGCCCGATCGCGGCTGTCAAGCATAAGACGCAACCGGTCTTCGGCGTGCAGTTCCACCCCGAGGTAACGCACACACCCTGCGGCAACCAGATCATCCGCAACTTCTTATACGACGCGTGCGGTTGTAAAGGCAACTGGCAGGTCGGCTTTGTGATCGAGGATATTGTACGCGGGATTCGTCAGCGCGTGGGCGAAACCGATCGGGTCGTTTGTGCGTTGTCCGGGGGGGTCGACAGCAGTGTGACGGCCGCGCTCATTCACCGCGCGATCGGTGACCGGCTGACCTGTGTGTTCGTCGACAACGGGTTGATGCGTTCCGGTGAGGTTGATCTTGTCGAATCCACCTTCCGGCGCCATTTCAAAATGGACCTGCGCGTCGTGGACGCAGCCGATCTATTTATCGACAAGCTCGCCGGAATCACCGACCCTGCGAACAAGCGCATCATCATAGGCCACGAGTTTATCGAGGTGTTCAAGAACGAGGCGAAGCCCATTCCGAACGCGCGTTTTCTCGCGCAGGGTACGTTGTATCCCGACGTCATTGAGTCGGGCCACGGCGCCGCCGGTACGACGGCCAAGATCAAACTACACCACAATGTCGGGGGCTTGCCCAAAGAGTTGGGGTTCGAGTTGCTCGAACCGTTGCGCGATCTGTTCAAGGATGAAGCCCGCCGCGTCGGTGAGCATCTTGGCTTGCCGGAGGAGATCGTGTGGCGCCATCCATTTCCCGGTCCCGGTCTTGCCGTTCGGGTGATCGGCGCGGTCACGCGGACGCGATTGGCTTTGCTGCGTGATGCGGATGTGATTATCACCGAGGAAATCCGCACCGCGGGTTGGTACCACAAGATCGCTCAGGCGTTCGGGGTGTTGGTTCCAATCAGCACCGTGGGCGTTATGGGCGACCACCAGACCTACGCCGGGCAACACATCATCGCCGTGCGGTTTGTCGAGAGTGCGGACTTTATGACCGCCGACTGGGTTCACGTCGACTACGAGGTTATTGGTCGTATTGCCACGCGGATCATGAACGAGGTCGACGGTATCAACCGCGTGGTCTACGACGTGTCGTCCAAGCCGCCCGCCACGATCGAGTGGGAATAGCGAAACCTTGCGGGTCGGTAGACCGCATTCCATAAGCGCGGGTTGATTCAACCGGCGTTTCCTTGTGAATCGATCAGGTACATTGTACCACCGATAAGGGGAGGCGTTGCCGGCCGGTACCCGACGATGGGACACCGCCGCGCCGTGCGGTTCGGCATGACGGTCTCTCACTGTAAGCCATAGCGCCTGCTTCAGCGTTTCATCTTCCCGACTAGAGCATCCTTACTCCAAGCGTAGCGCGTTAGGTTTATGTTCGGGTTGCGCGA
>CAZWWW010000468.1:0-2748 GCA_964637715.1 uncultured Phycisphaeraceae bacterium
TGTTGGGCGGTATGAGGCTTGACGCGGCGACGGTGCCGTTTACCGAAGACTTCACGGCGGACGCGGCCAACTGGTTCGATAGCGCCGGACTGAATGTCATGACGTGGCACGCCAACGGCGGTCCGGACGGCGGGGCGTATGCTTCGACGAGCTTCAACTTCGCCGGCTCGGGCGCTATGGATACACCCGCGATCTATCGAGGACAGAGCAACTTCGGCAGTAGCGGCGGCGCGTTCGTCGGCGACTGGTTGACCGACGGCGTGACGGAGTTCCGCACCTTCGTACGCCACGATGCGGGTGTGCCGCTCAGTTTCTTCGCGCGGTTCGCCAACGGAAACAATTTCCCCGCCGTCGTGGCGCTGGGTGGTGCACCGGTCCCGTCGGGATCCTGGACGGAACTGATTATCCCGATTCGAGCCGACGCCGGCTTTATTCCCGAAGGGCCCTCAACGTTTGACGGCGTCTTCAGCAACCTCGGAAACGTGCAACTCGGCGTGCTGGCTGAACCGCTGGCTGGTACGGATCAATTGGTGACGTTTGATCTGGATAAGGTATCCATCGTTCCCGAGCCCGTTTCGCTTGTTCTGCTGGCAGCGGGATTGATGGCCACCGGAGGCGTGCGTCGATCAAGGAGAAGGAGGCAGTCGTGATGCGGCGCCTGACCGTGCTGTTGTTGGGGCTTCTCATGAGCACGGCGGTGATCCGCGCCGCCGATTTCGTTGTCGACGTGCCGAGTGACGACCGCTGGCACTACCCGTTCAATTTTACGCCCGGCAGTCGCGCGACCATAGGTTGCTTCGGTTCGTTTGGAAACCCGGACTTCCCGGATTTCAACGATCGCGACGGGATCATGGTGGTCGCATGGGATACGTCGGCGCACATCGAAGCGGGTTTCGACCCGTCGCTGTACGACGTGTGCAGCGTTTCGGTGACGGTCACCAATATCCCGGGTGCGGTATGGCCTGTTGATCTGACACTGGACGACGTATCGACCTTTCCCGATCAATTCGATCCCGACCCGGGGCGACCGATCGAGTTGTTCGGGGCCGGGTTCGGGCCCCAATATGCCTATGAAACGTGGGAGGAGTCCGAGCTGTACGCCGGCGGGCGCTGCAATTTTGAGGGAACGATATGCAGCAACGATCCGCGCGATCCGTTCCCTTTCGTGTTCCGCGAGGGGTTCGATCAGGTCTTGCACGTCGAAGACTCGGTGAAGGGTACGCAAAACGAGGATGTCGTTCCTCCTCTGTGTACGGGAGCCACCTGTCCGTTCACGCCGATCCCCTGGGCGATAGGTATTCCCGCCGACTACACGCCGAACCAACAGACCGTACCGTTCGACGTGCATTTTGATGTGGACCTAGCGTTGTCGAACGGGCGCGTACGCCGGTATTTCCAGGAGCAACTCAGCGGCGGGCGTGTGTTTGTGGTGGTGACCACGCTGCAACTCGTGGACCTACGAGAAGGGCAAACCTCCTATCCGACTTTTTTCAGCAAAGAGGTAACGGGGCCCGGCATTAAGCCCGCCCGCCTTGTCGTCCGTCTGAAGTCCGACCCCCCGGGCGATTTCGACGGTGATGGGATCATTGCAGGAACCGAATTGAATCCGGTCACGCTGTGCATGGGTGGTCCCGACGCGGGGATCGAGCCTCCCCCCCCGATGTCGGCG
This sequence comes from uncultured Phycisphaeraceae bacterium, assembly GCA_964637715.1. Lineage (GTDB taxonomy): Bacteria > Planctomycetota > Phycisphaerae > UBA1845 > UBA1845 > CAZWWW01. Next base: position 1,670 of record CAZWWW010000468.1, read on the forward strand.
GCCACCTGCCGGTGTGCGCTCGATACAGACAACGACGCAGACATTGATCTGCGCGACCTGGCCACGGTGTTTTCAATGTTTCCGGGTGGTCCCTAGCGTGACCGCTCCGGCTAAAGGAACCATGGGAACAGATATATACATTCGCGCGCAGGCATTCCATCGCTTAACGGTGGAGTCGAAGCGCCGGATGCCCAGATGAAACAGGAGAATCAGTCATGATCCGGAATCGCCGCTTGGGACGTGCGTTTACGTTGATCGAACTGCTTGTTGTGATTTCAATCATTACGGTTTTGATATCGTTGTTACTTCCGGCTGTGGCGGGGGCCCGCGAGTCCGCACGCCAACTCATTTGTCGGAACAACCTGCGCAACATCTGGACGGGCGTGCTCCAATATGCGCTGAACAACCACGATCGGGTGCCTTACATGGAGGATATCAATATCAATGACCCGAACGCCGATCCGTTCGATCCCGCTCACAAACAAACCGTCGGGGTTCTCCTGAGTGAATATGTAGAGCCCGGATCGTGGCGGTGCCCGTCGGCCATCAAAGGGTTTCCCGCCGATGCGGGTCCCGACGGGTGGACCATGACGTACTGGTTTCGCACCGCGGGCGCCGTGGGAGAAGGCGTTCCGTTTGACCGGACCGAGCACGGAACCGGCGGATCGCTCGATCCACTGGTGAGTAACTATGTCAATTTCGACGGTCGACCGATTCAATACCTTAGCGGGCGCCGGCACACGCCCAGTAACCCGTATGCGCCCAACAAAGACACTATTGGCCCATGGACATTCACCTTTCCCATTGTCGCCGATCTTATTGACGGCGACGAGTTCACGGGTACACCGAAATACCCCCACTTCGGAGTTGTTGACAAACGCACCGATCTCGGAGCGGCCAGGTTGCTATTCGAGAAGAACAGTGGTGTAGGACGACTGCCCTGTAGAATGGAATTACATGCAAACGGCGAACGGGAGGTACGCATTCTCCTAACCCGAAGCCCCTTCAAACACAAAAAAGGATACTAAATAGCTCCTCTTGAAAAGGAAACTGGCTTGGGTCCAGAATATACGGGAGAT
>CAZWWW010000469.1:0-2747 GCA_964637715.1 uncultured Phycisphaeraceae bacterium
ATGCACGGCGGGCGTTTGTCCACGCGCTCAACATCGCCCTGGATACCCTCAGCCCGAAAGGATACGCCGTGCGGCTGGAGATGCCGCTGGTCGATTTGGGGTACGCCGAGGTCATCAAACTGGCTGAGCGGTTGAACGTGCCGCTCGAAAAAACATGGACCTGCCTGCAGACCGGCCCAAGCGCGTGCCGACAGTGCGGACCCTGCCGCGCTCGTGCGGCGGGTTTTCAGCAGGCGGGCATGATTGATCCGGCTACGCTGACAACGCGAGAACGAGCGGCGTCACACGGCTGACCGTTGCACGTCGGTATTTTTTTGCGAACTGAATGTACCACCGAGCAGCGATTCGAGTTCTTCATTCGTCGGCGGGCGCGCCTCGCTGATCCAAGCAGCCAATAGCAGCGAGAACGCGCTGTCGCTGCAGTAAACCAGGTTGATTTTCTGATCTACTTTCACCAGTGCGGTCCGGTCTCGTGCATCGAGAATCAGCGGCGAATCGGCAGAGGTAACGCGCAATAGATGAACACCTTGGGGCCAGATACGATCACGTCTGTTTACCAGACCGCGGGGGACGATCCACCACTGATTATCATTGAATAGCCGCAAGAGCCTCACAGAGCCTTGGGAACAAATGACTCCAACAAGCATAAGCCAGACTCGATTCGCGAACAGACCGTATATCGCAACGACAAGCCCAGGAATCCCTGTGAGCAACTCCGATAGATTGATATTAAGGTGTTTTGTACGGACGAAAAGCTTTTGCTTTTTTTTGCACCTATGCCCGTCACATGCACAAGGGCTTCCTTCCTTGGACCAGTGTTGCCAGCGCAACAAGAGTACGCGTTCATCCTCCGAATCGACGGAGACAGGTTCGAAGGGTATTGATCGAAAGAACGGTGGCACGCCATCGCCGCGACGTTCCGAAACAACAATCGTAGTACGGAGGTTAAGTTTCTTAACGGCCTTGCGAAGTTTACGGGGCGAATGAAACGGTTGGGGGAGTTGGTGTTCGAGCCAGCGATGCGGGAGGCGATGAAGCAGGCGGTTATCGTCGAACAGAGCACGCAATCGATCGGTTCGTAGCGCGGTGGATCGATACAATCGGTAATGAAGGAAACGCTGATGGAGATACCCGTAACCAACTGAGCCTGCAAAGCAGCCAATGACACAGAAAACGACGACCGCGGTAGGCGGCGTTGAATTCCCACCTGAAATCAGCAAATAGGTGACTACAGGAAGAATGCTGCCAACCGCACCAGAGACAATCACCCCGACCGACAAAACAAACAACGCGAGTATGGAATTGCGCAGCGTCGGAACATAGATTCGCAGTATCCGCATTGTGTACAGATCACTTCGGTTGCAGTCGCTCCGGTGCGTAAACGCACGGCGTACCGGTTGCGCCGATCAATGGTGGCTCAGTTGCTTCGCTTTGTCACGCGCTTCGCGCGCCCCGTTCGCATCGCCCGTCGCTTCGAGCACCACCGCCAGAAAACCCCAGGCCTGCGCGTCGTTGGGGTCCAGCCGGAGCGCTTCTCGGATCGACGCCAGCGCCTTGTCCGGCGCCCCGCTCATGTACGTCGCCACGCCGAGGTTGTAGTGCCACAGGGCGACACTTGGATTGATACTCACCGCTTGTTGCAGGTGCGGCAGCGCCTCGGCCGTGCGGTTGATCGTGAGCAGCACATAACCGAGGTTGTACTGCGCCTCGCCGGAATTCGGATCGCCCTCCACCGCACGTTGCAGCGCGTCCACCCCTTCGTCGACCCACCCGGACTGAACCAGCGCCATGCCCAGCGTGATCCGCAGCGCCATCGAATCCGGTGACACCGCCAGCGCCGCGCTTATCGCATCGACAGCCGTGTCCGCATGACCCTGCCTCATCAATAGCTCGCCGAGGCGCACGCTCCAACGAGTGTCATCCGGTGACACCCGCGCGCCGTCGCGATACACCTCCGCCGCCTCGTCGAACCGACGCGTCTTGATGAGCAGGACGGCCAGTTCGCTGCGCGATCGCTCGTTCTTTGGATCCAGTTCGAGCGCCCGGGCGTATTGCTCGACGGCCTCATCGAGGCGACCGCGCCGACGCATCACCCAGGCCAACCCGCGATGCGGTTCGGCGGTGTCCGGCGACGCTTCGATCAACCTGTGCAGCGTACGCTCGGCCCCATCCAGATCACCCCGCGCCACATAAGCCCAGACGAGTTTGTTCAGCGCCAACGGCGTCGCCATCAACCCCCACCGGTTCACCCGCTCGAGTTGTTCGATCGCACCCTCGAGCCGACCGCGCTGCGGTGCGTCCGCCGCATCCCACCAGGATCGCTCCGATTGCCACACGTCATCCGCCAAATCCAACGAGGCGACTATCGAGCGTCCGCGCCACGACTCAAACTGAACGGCTCCGCTGTGCGCTGTAAAGGCAAGCCACACGACCAACGCCGACGCAAACCCCACACCGCTTGGGGTCAAGCGACCACCGCGTTTGAGCTGAAGCTGTTGAAACCGAACGTGCGGATTGCGAAGCAAACGCACACCTTTCATAACCGCAAACGCCGTCATCGCCGCCATGCCCATCGCCAGCAGCAAGGGAATCTGATTGTAGAGTCCGCGATAAGTCAGTAGCGCGATCAACCCCACACCGGCCATGGCACCCTCTTCCCACAACGCAAAGTCGTACGGAACCGCCCGGCGCGGCGCGGTCGGTTGCGCACCGACCGAGGGCTTTTTGAACCCGAAGTACAAAGCGTC
>CAZWWW010000470.1:0-2738 GCA_964637715.1 uncultured Phycisphaeraceae bacterium
GTCCGCCGTCCGTGGCCGACCATGCCCCAATTATAACCCCAAGAAACACCGCCGACACTGTCATGGACCCGCGACAACTTGGCTTGTCTTATGTCTCTTGCACAATTGAATCCGCGGTGTATACTATAAGGTTGGTTGGTTCGTCGAACTCGGCGCGGACGTGACGTATTGCAGAACATTCAAGTCTCGATCGTATTGCCAGTGTGGCAAGCCTTCCTTGTATAGGCCCGGCTGTGGGGCCCTTTCTCTCGCAACCCGGAAAGCATCGAAAAAGGGTTGATTGTGCCATCGATGGAGTAAGACGATGGGCAAGAAGTTGTATGTAGGTAACCTGAGTTATGACGTCAGCAGCGCCGATCTCGAGCGCATGCTGGGCGAGCACGGCACCGTGATCAGCGCAGAGGTCATCAGCGACCGCGCCACGGGTCGAAGCAAGGGTTTCGGGTTTGTCGAGATGGATTCTGAAGACGACGCGCAGAGTGCCATTGCGGCGCTGAACGGTGTCGAGCACGGCGGTCGTACGCTGACGGTCAACGAAGCCCGTCCCCGCGAACCACGCAGTGGTGGTTTCGGTGGTGGCGGCGGCGGTCGGGGTCGCGGCGGCGGAGGCTACGGTGGTGGCGGCGGCGGCGGTCGAAGCCGCTGGTAATCGCTAAGAACAGCGCCGGGCAACGAGTTCTGCCGTCGGTTCGGCGATAATCTTCGTGAGCGGGAAAGGCCGCCCCCTGTGGGCGGCCTTTCTTTTGCGCCGCGCGCTGCTGTGAGCGGGCACGAAGGGCTTCCCACCGTCGAAGTGCGCGTGAGCATATTTGCGGGACGGTGCGCTGATGAGATTCGATCACGCACGCCGTCTTGGGCGTTCACTGACATTATGTATCACCGGATCGCGTGCGTCGGGCAGGATGAGATAGTGATTCAACCGCCATACAAAGACCGAGCTTGCTCTAGAGCATTTATCGTTTTCATGTGCCGGTTCTGGAATACCCGAACCGGCATCGAGACCGGGAAGATCGCGCGGGCTTAAAGCCCGCGGCTCGGAGCAAACAAACGGGAAATGCTATAGGATCGGGCTGATCCCTCAACACGGTACTACGATTCAACCGTCAGGAAGTGGACACTGAAATATCCTTCTGAGTCGGTCCACACGTTCTGCCTGTCCAGACCGGCGGATTGTGCCAAGTCCTCGAATTGATCGAGGCGGTATTTGTAGGAACACTCGGTGTGAATCGTCTCCCCCGCTTCGAACTCGACTACGGCGTCATCGACACGCACTGATTGCGGTACCAGGCTTTCGATGTGCATCTCCATGCGTCCTGCGTCTTCGTTGAACACGGCCTTGTGTCGAAAGCCGGACAGGTCGAAATCGGCGTCCAACTCACGGTTAATCCGGCGCAGCAGATTAAGATTAAACGCGGCGGTCACCCCGTCGCGGTCGTTGTAGGCTTGCTCGAGTACGGCGCGCGACTTGAGCAAATCGACCCCGATGAGTACACCTCCGCCCTCCCCGCAGACGTCGGCGGCGTGACGAAGCAGCCCGCGTGCCTCGGCAGGATGGAAGTTCCCAATGGTTGATCCCGGACAATACACCACCCGTCGCTCGTTCGGATCCGGCTCGATTGGCAAAGAAAACTCGGACGTAAAATCCGCACACACCGGCGTCACATCAAGATGAGGAAACTCGGACGACAGTGCCGTCGCGGTTTCGGCGAGCTGCGTTTTCGCTATGTCGATGGGCACGTAGCCCGCCGGCTCAACCAGATGTTCGATAAGCAGCCGTGTCTTAACGCCGGCTCCGCTTCCGTATTCAACCAACCGACAGTGAGTGCCCACTTGCCGCGCCATCTCGTCGACGTGATCGCGCATCAGGCCCAACTCCAGACGGGTCAGGTAATACTCATCGACTTCGCATATCTCCTCAAACAACTGCGCTCCGCGCTCGTCGTAGAGAAGCTTGGGCGGAAGCGTTTTGGGAACCGCGGTCAGCCCTTCGAGCACCTCGCGGCGCACGACATCGGCACCCGGTCGTTCGTCGATCAATTCGATTAGCTCATTTTCGCTACGCACCGTTTGTTTGCTCATCATGTCCTCGCTATCCGCCGTCCCACGCCCTCCGCCGCTGCGTCTTCGGCAGTGCCACCTTTCGCCTGATGCTGCCGATTCCGTACGAACACCCCCCGCGATTCAGCACAGCGATCGACACGTTGCTGGTTTGCAAGAGGTACATCAGGAAGTGATCGGTTCCACCGACCCGGTTGGCGCGTTTTCCGCAAGGCTGCGTGAAGCGAACTCACCTGGAACCATCGCGGCGTCGAGCCCGAACTCGCACCGCATTATTCAAATAGCCAATATACGCCCGATCGGATCGTGCGGCAATCCTTCCCGAAACCCGGTGCGTTCTTGGAACTGCGCCGGCGTTTCGGCGCATCGCGAAAGGTATAAACGAGCCGCGCGAACAGCGCGAACGGGAACCGAATTGAATGGTCGCGCTATGAACCTCGACGGTAGCCGGAATCGCCTCGTGCTTGAGTATGGCAACAGCGTTTTCGGCATCACCAACGGTGGTTCGAGACGGACCGAGCGTTATCGCAATAGTCGTGACGGTGAGTTCACATTGGCCAGAGGGTACCTGTTATCTGTTGCCAAACCCACCGAATCTGAGTGCGCACTACTCGTACCAGATGTTTTTACAGCAATATCCGTTATTGTGTATCGCCGTATCGAGTCGATTCGCCGGATGA
>CAZWWW010000471.1:0-2732 GCA_964637715.1 uncultured Phycisphaeraceae bacterium
AACCCTGATCTCGATCGCCGTTGGGGGTTGCACACCGTCGCTGCCTCGCTACGCATGGCGCGACGCCGCCACCGCGATCAGAACCATGAAACGGCGCGAGGCGCGATCCGAACATTCTCCGCCACCGGCCGTCTGTGGCTCGATTCCGACGCAGGTCAGGTCGCGTTGACCGCTGTGATCGTCGCACAGCCGCCGCATCGACTGCGGATCAGGGCGTGGAAGTTCTCTCAGGCGGTTTTCGACATTACCCTCAACGAAGACGGATTGTTCGTGCTGGACAAACGCCGTTCGCATCAGTCGCCGGGTTCAATGCAGCGAATCACCTGCACCGGGTTTGTCGCGGCGGTCCGCCTGCTGCCGGGGTTCGACAGCGACGCGGTGTGGCACACGGTTTCCAGCAGCGACGGCGCGTTCACGATCGCTCGACCCCTGCGCGATCACCAAGCCACCGTTGAATGTGTTGTCGACAAGCAGACGGTCGTTAAGAAGCGTTGTCTGTACCGTGACGAACAGGGGCGGGTCAGGCAGTCGTTGGATTTCAAAAGGTACACACGCGTTGGCGACAAGGCCTGGCCACTGCGCATCGGCGGGGCGGGGGAAAGCGGTTCGTTCGAGTTGGCGTTCGATCGGATAGACCTAAACGTCGAGCTCGCCCCGCGTGCGTTTGATCCGCCCCGTCGCGCCGTGAAGCAACCATGACGGAATCGGGCACATTATGGGGCGCAATGTCAACGGCGCTTGCCCACGTGACTACACATCGTGCGCGCACCGTTCTATTGCTCGCGGGCGCGGTCGCCATTGCGTCATCGCTCAGCGCCATGCGGCTTCGACCCGTCGCTTCCGTTCAGGGTATGCTCGGTGAAGAGGAGCCGGCGGCGCGCGCACTCATCAACATAGCCGAACACTTTGCCGGCATGGATGAGCTGATCGTCCTCGTATCCCTTCCGGATGCAGAACCGACCGACCGGGCACAGGCCGCGGATCGACTTCTCGCCTACGCAAACCGACTGACCGACGAACTGCAAACGAGCGAATCGCTCGCCGGCATGTGTCACGATGTGGCCTACAAACCTGCAACGGACGTGAGGCGGTTCGTCGAGTCGGTCATGGCCCCCCGTGCTTTGTACTATCTGGATGATAAGGCGTTCGACGCGCTGAAGCGGCGGCTTGAACCGGACGCCATGCGGCGACAGTTGGGGCTTATCGTAGAAAAACTTTCGACCCCGGGCGCGGGCGGTGCCGTGGTAAAGCAATGGCTCAAGGATCCACTCGATCTGCACTCGATTCTGGCGTCGGCGCTACCGGCGGTTCGTGGTGCCGCAGGTGATCTGTTTAGTGCAGAGAACGGATTCTTCAGCCGCGATGGTAGACATCTCCTGATCCGCGTGCGCGGGACCAAACCCGCGTCCGATCTCGAATTCGCGGTCGCGTTCAGCCGTGGTGTGCGCGCGATCGCTAAGCGGATCAACAAGACCGGGCTCAACCTGGCCTATGCCGGTGCCTATGCGATAGCGGCTGAGTCGCAGCGATCTATTCGCGCTGACATGATCCGCAGCATCGTTTTGTCCATCATCTTTTTGCAAGTGCTCTATGGGCTGGCGTATCGCAATGTCTGGATGCTTCCGGTCGCATTGGCACCGGTGGCACTCGGTATTCTGGTCGGCTTTGGGGTGTTCGCAGCGCTCGGTATGAATCTTTCGCCGATCACCGCCGTGATCGGTGCGATCCTGGCGGGGCTGGGTATAGATTATACCATCCACAGCCTGTCCCATTATCAGAGCGACCGAGTGGAAGGCATATCCAACGAAGTGGCCATCGAACGAACGCTCCGCGACGTAGCGCCCGCGTTGATCGCCGCGTGCCTCACAACCGTTTTGGGTTTTCTCGCCATCTCGCAGTCAAGCGTTCAGGCCTTGCGCGAGTTCGGATGGCTGGGGGCGATGGGCCTTCTCGGTTCGCTCCTCGCGGCGATTCTTGTTCTACCCTCCCTGCTGACCGTCACGATCGCCCGCCGACCAGCCGCCTCATTCGCGCGCAGCGCGTCGATGACCGTTCCGGCGCGGGTGCTGCGTCATGCGACAAAACACCGACGAATCTTCCTAACCCTCGCTGCGCTCCTTGTGGTTACTGAGATCGGTTATTCGCTCACGCCGCGCCGTAGCGGTTCCATGTTTGAGAACGACCAGCGGGTCATGCACCCGCAACCCAACGCGCCCCTCGATACGCAGAAAAAGATCGCAGCGCTCTTTCAAACCTCGCCCGATACGCTGCTGATATACGTCGAAGCGCCGTCCGCGAACAAGTTAACAGTCATTGCACATAAGGTGCGAGCCCGCATGGAGCGCCTCACGACAAAAGATTCGAATGTTCTCGGATCGTTCGGATTGGCGTCGCTGTTGCCTGATCCGACGAGCATTGATCGGCGACGGAACACGATCGCCACCATAGACCCCGGGCAGGTGATGGCCAACTTCGACACCACGCTCGCCGACAGCCCCCTGAATCCCTCGGCGTTCAAAGGATACCGGGATTTTCTGGCTTCGCTGTTGCGACCCGATGCGCCGCCGACGACCCACGATTTGATGCAGTATCCCGGGCTCGCTGAGTCGGTGCTGCCGCTTGTCACACCGGGGCGTCGATCGACGGTGCATCAGGCGATCACCGCGGTGCTCACAGCGGCACCGCTCACCGAACGCACAGCGCGCGATGCGACCATTGAGGCCATTCGCGCT
>CAZWWW010000472.1:0-2731 GCA_964637715.1 uncultured Phycisphaeraceae bacterium
TTTGTCACACCTTGTTTTTGGGGTGGTATGGGCCAGCAGCAGCTTGCCCGTGTTGCCGGCGGGGCAGTCACGGGCAAACAAGTTTGCCCATGCCACACACAACGAACCCTAACAATAAGCTGTGACGCTGCACTACCCACTTTCTCCGGGCAAGCCTGCTTGTAGGGGGCTATGAGACCGTTGCTTGGCTCAAACCGGCCTAATCTGTACGATAAGCCACGATGAGTCGAGGTCGAGAAAAAGTGGTTGTAGCCATGAGTGGGGGGGTGGACTCCAGCGTCGCCGCCTGTCTGTTGATGGAGCAGGGGTATGACGTTGTGGGTTTGTTCATGCGCCACGGGGCGGCGCCAGATGAACCGGCGCCCCGCCCCTCGGTGGAAACAGCGGTGCAAGCGGAGGGGCGCCCCGCCCCGCGCGCCCACCAGGGATGTTGCAGCGCAACGGACGCCGCCGACGCCCGGTACGTCGCCGGCATGCTCGGCGTTCCGTTTTACGCCCTCAATTTCGAGAACGACTTCAACGAATTGATCGATTACTTCGCCGACGAATACGCCCGTGGTCGAACACCCAACCCGTGCGTCGTGTGCAACGACCGCCTAAAGTTCGGGCGTATCGTCGAATACGCTGACGCCGTCGGCGCACGCTTTATCGCCACGGGGCACTACGCCCGCACGGAGCGCCGTGGTGAACACAACGTGCTGCGCAAGGCGGTGGACGATCGTAAAGATCAATCCTATGTATTGTTCGGTTTATCGCGCGACGTGCTCGATCGTGTGTTGTTTCCGCTTGGCGAACTGACCAAACCGCAGGTGCGCGCGATGGCCGCTCGTTACTGTCTGCCGAATCAGGACAAGCCCGATTCAGTCGAAATCTGCTTCGTACCTGATCGCGACTACGCCCGTGTGGTGCGCCGCCGCCGCCCCGACGCCTTTGTTGAGGGCGACGTTGTCGACCCCGCCGGGCGCGTGCTCGGCCGGCACGCCGGCTTGCCGAACTTCACCATAGGTCAGCGCCGCGGGTTGGGCATAGCCGCCGGTCGTCCGGTCTACGTGACGGCGCTCAACGTGGCTACGAACACCGTGACGCTCGGTGACAATCCCGATCTCGCTTGTAGCGCGCTCTACGCCGACCGTGTCAACATGCTTGTGGAACCGTTGAAAGGCATCTCCGGTTACACCGCCGATGGCGCGGGCGCGTCGCAATCTGACGAACCAACGACGGGTCTTGGCTCCTTCCGCGCTGCGGTGAAGATTCGCTACCTGCATACCCCGGCCCCGGCGATGGTTCATGCCTTGCCCGACAACCGTGTCCGCGTGCAGTTCGACGAACCCCAGCGGGCCATTACCCCGGGTCAGGCGGTCGTGTTCTATGACGGCGACCTGGTTCTGGGCGGTGGGTGGATTGAATAGGGTGTAAAAAAAGCAACGCGGCGAGACAGATCCCGATCCTTCAGCATCGGCCACGCCGCGTTCGATTACAGGGCGATGCGTTCGCGCCGGGGGCGCTGCACACGCTCCTTCACGTCCTCATCCGCCGTCTTGTGATCCGCTTCGACCGCACGGCTGGGGGCGAATTGATCCTCCAACCCCCCGACCAGTTCCGTGATGTTCTGTTCACGTACGCCCGTCGGCGTCAACCAGGTTGCGGTTTCATCGTTCTGGATGCGCTTGGCAATGCGTCGCGAAGCCAGAATGACCGTTGAATGGTTCTTGTTGCCCATAAAACGGCCGATCTCCGGGAAACTCATATCCGTATGTTTCCTCGCTAGATACATCGCAATCCCACGCGCCAGGGCGATCGTCCGTGTTTTGCGCGATGTATGGAGATCGGCCGGTCTAAGACCGAAGTAGATGGCCACGATGCGCTCGATATCTTCCAGCTTCACGACCGGCGCCGTCTGCCTGACCACGTCCCGCACGGCGCGCTGGGCGAACGACAGCGTGATCGGTTCGTTCAGCAACTGCGCCTGGGCGACCACCTTGAGCAACGTCCCCTCGAGCTCGCGGATGTTGGCGGTGAAGTGCTCGGCGATGTAAGCGAGCACCGATTCGGAGATCGCCGCCTTGAGCTTTTCCGCGCGCTTGCGAAGCACGCCGAGGCGCACTTCAAGGTCCGGGGCTTCGACCCGCACGACCATGCCCTGTACGAACCGCGAGACGAGCGATTCGGAAAAATGACCGATCATCTTGGGGTGGGCGTCGGAGGCGAGCACCAACTGCTTGCCCGACATGTCGATCGCCTTGACCGTGTTCAGGAACTCTTCCTGCGTCGCCCGTTTGTTGGCCAGAAAGTGCACGTCGTCGATGACCAGCACGTCGAGCCGGCGGTAGCGCGCGTGAAACGAGTCCATCTCGCGCGTGCGAATCGCCGACACATAGTCGTTCATAAACTCTTCGCCGCTGACATAGCGCCACCGCAACTCGCTGTGGACCTCACGGAGTCCGTTGCAGATGCCCTGGAGTAGATGGGTCTTACCAAGCCCGCACCCGCCGTGAATGAACAGGGGGTTGTAGCTCGTGCAGGGCGTCTCCACCACGCTTGTCGCCGCGGCGTGGGCCAAGCGGTTCGACGGGCCCACCACAAACCCATCCAGCGTTCCCTTGAGCACCTGAACCGCCGGCAGTCCGGTGCCGCGTCGACTCGCCCAGGCCACGCGCTGCGGGTTGCTGGCCACGAAATCCGCCTGACGATCGGGTTGTTTTTTTGCGAGCCCCCTGGCCAGATCGGGATC
>CAZWWW010000473.1:0-2713 GCA_964637715.1 uncultured Phycisphaeraceae bacterium
CATGGAGAACGGCCTCCCACGACGGTCGCGAATGGATCAACATGGGGAACACCTGCCGTACGATTCCTTGCTTGTCTATCAGATAAGCCGTGGTTCGATCGTAGCGCTTGGTATCGGCCCGGTTGAGGTCGGCGACGATCGCAAAGCGGGGCGCGGGTTTGATTCGATCCGGAAGCGCACCGTGCTGGTGTAGATCCGTTTCCTCTTGTGACACGGCGATCACCACGACGCCCCGTTCTTCGAAGCGATCGTACATGTCTTGCAACTGGACCAGTTGCGTCAAGCAAGAAGGTCACCAGAAGGCGCGGTAGGTGGTGACGATCACGTTTGTCTTGCCGAGATAATCGGCGAGTGCGACCTTCGAACCGTCGGCTCGCGGCAACGTGAACTCATCCGCTTTATCGCCTATATTCAGCGTGCTTTCGGTGCCCCAATTCGAACGGTCCGGCGTTTCGTTGCGACCCGTCGCTCCGGGTGCGATGGGAACCACGACGCGGCGGCGCACGAAATACTTCTCGCCGTCTCGTTCAACGTAGGCGATGACATTCAGCGCGAACGCGTCATCGGATGCGGGTGTGCGATTCAACACGAACCCGACGGGCAGCGGGTTGTCTTTGATGAGCCGTTCGTAGGGTTCTTGCAGGAACTCATTCCTGGCCAACTCGCGGTATTGGGTCAGGTGTTTGCCAGACAGCGTCACGCATTTCGGAACATCCATTTGTAATATGGGTGCGGGTAAGCCGGCTCTAGACGCTGAAAGGTCTTTATCCCAATGCAGGTCAATAACGACGTGGTAGGTTGGTCCGACCGTAAGCGTATTAGCGTCAATACGTGCCTCGACGGAAAGTGCGTCCGTCGGGAGATTGACGGTACTCAAGGTAGCTATAGTCACCACGGCTGCTATCAACGGTTAACTCCTTTTTTCAAGAAACGTTTACGTCTAGGAACCAGGAGCGGTAGGCTGAGTACCGGTGTGGCCCGACGATCCTCTTGGTAAAGGGTAACGCAACGGTTCGGTCTTACCAACTCCGTCCGTACCGGTTTGTGGGTTTCGCTCACGGCGGGCTGCTCACCGACCGGCAAAACTTTCGATCGACCCCATAAAAACGCGGGTGGTTGTTGGTTGGACGGTGTGAATCGGCGGCGCCTCAACGGGACGCATTTATCCGTCGATGCAACGCGTGCGCTGTTGTATGTCACCGGGCTTATCGGGCGCGGTTTTGCTTGTTCCCGAGGTGGTCTCGTCGGGCGGTTTGCGGTTGCGCCATCGATGGTGCCTGGTTCGTATATACCGGCTACGCGGAGTGAGCGTCGTGCCTGAGTCGAGCCTACAGGCGGATACGGTTGAGGACGTCGATCTGTTTGGCGACGAGGTCGTCGACGTAGGGTCGCTGCATGACGGCATGCGCCTCGCGCAGGACGTGTACGATGATACGGGCGTACTGCTGCTTGCCGCCGGCATGCAGGTCACTTCGCGTTTCCTTCAGTTGCTTTCGCAGCGATGTATAAGGACGGTTCGTCTCAAGCGTGTTTCATCCGACGCCGCCCCCTCACCGGCAGTCGTTGAGATCGAAGAGGACGTGCCTTACGGCGGGAACGCGACGCCCCAGAGTCAGAAACTGGACGATCTGCTTCCGCGCGAGCTGATGAGCTCCCCCAAGTTGAGTCTCATCCGTGCATGGCGCCGCCCACGTCTGCCGATCGACACCTTGAAGAGGGAAGCGCTTCGGGGCGTCGAACGACACAGTTCGGTGAGCTCGGCCATCGCGAGCGCAGGGGAGACCCTGCAGCTTGGCGGGCGGGTTACCGTCGGGCACCTGCGCTCGACCATGCATGACTTCGTCAACATGGTTACGCTCGACTTCGATCTTCTTCCCTTGGTGGTCAGCATGCAGCGCACCCGGGATGAGTATCTGTTTGATCACGCCGTCAACGTGGCCCTGTTGTCTATGACCATTGGTGCCCAACTCGGCATGAACCACCAGCAGCTTATGGACTTGGCGCTGGCGGGAATGCTCCATGACATTGGGATGCTGCGCGTACCGGGGCAGATTCGACTCGCACCGAGAAAACTTACGGTCGATGAAATGGCCGAGGTCCAGCGCCACCCCTTTCATACGCTGGAGATGCTGGACGGCGTGCGCGGACTTCCCAATATTGTGCGTATGATTACCTTTCAGGCACACGAGCGCGCGAACGGAAGCGGGTATCCACGAGGTCGGATGGGGTCCATGATCCATCCGCTTTCGACGATCGTATCGGTTGCGGACGCCTACGCAGCCATGACACGCCCGCGACCCTATCGTGAAGCCCTGTCGCCGTACGAGGGCGCTCTGACGATCCTGCGCGCCGCCGCAGACAATCAGTTCGATGCCCTCGTGGTTCGTGCCTTCCTGGACGCGGTGGCGCTGGTGCCTATCGGGAGTATTGTCGAACTGAACACCGGGCGCCGGGGCGTGGTTGTTCGGGCCAACCCGGAAATGCACACCCGTCCGGTGATCGAAGAACTGGACGACGAAGACAGGCCCTGTGGTCGGATGATCGATCTGTCCAAGACGCCCGATCTAAGTGTCGCCCGGGCACACCCGACGCTGAGCAACGTGTACGTTGAGAACAACAGAGACGTTTCGTCGCTGGCGGGATAGTGCGGACTCTGGTTCTTAGTACTACTACGCTACTTTCTTGACCAACGACAGTGACGTATGTCCTTGAG
>CAZWWW010000474.1:0-2707 GCA_964637715.1 uncultured Phycisphaeraceae bacterium
AGTACCCAGGCCGTATCCACGCGCCGAAGGGTCTGCGAGGACATAGGACCGGCGGCGGTTCGGTTTCAAGTTCTACGCCGCTCGATCGCATCTGCGCGGTGTTCCTCACGCCCGGGTGTGCTATCGCTCAGCGATGGGCGGAACGGATCGCTGCGCCGGGCCTGTGTAGAGGCTCAATGGTCGGTAGATGCGGTTGTTGGCCGCCTGCTCGATAAAGTGAGCCGCCCAACCGGCAATCCGGCTGCAGGCGAACAGCGGCGTATAGAGGTCGGTTGGCAACCCCATCAAATAGTAAACCAGCCCACAGGGGTAATCAACGTTCGGATAGATCGGTTTGGTCTTGTTGACGATCGGATCCTTTATGGCGTCGTAAATGGCGACCAGGTTTTCGCCGCTCTTCTCTTTGGCGAGTTTGCGCATTTCACGTTCGAGAATGACAGCCCGGTGGTCGCCGTTCTTGTAGACGCGATGACCGAATCCCATGATCTTTTCCTTCCGGGCGAGCGCGTCCTTCACCCAGGCGCCCGCTTCGTCGGCGTTCTTGAACCGCAGGATCATTTCCATAGCCGCTTCGTTCGCCCCGCCGTGAAGCGGTCCCTTGAGCGCACCGATTGCCGCGACGATCGCCGACGTCATATCGGATCCCGTCGAGGCGACAACCAGATTCGTAAACGTGCTGGCGTTGAAATCGTGTTCGGCGTAGAGAGTCAACGAAAGATCGAGAATGTTCCAGGATGTCTCGTCCGGCTCGCTGCCGTGGGCCATGTACAGTATTTGCGCCGCGTGCGGCAACCCCTTCTTCGGCGGAACCGGTTCCTTGCCATTCACAAGACGGTAGCGCGCCGCCACGACATCCGACGCCTGCGCCAACAGCCAGACGGCGCGCCGGCGCAGCGCATCCTCACTGGTGTCCAAACCAAGCGGGTCAAAATGTCCGGCCAGCGAGATACACGTGCGCAGCACGGACATGAGCGGCGCGTCTTTCGGGATCGACCGGAGTGTTTCGAGCACGGCCGGGTGCAGACCGTGGTATTCGTCCAGACGGTCGCGCAGCTCGTGGAACTGCGGCTCGGTAGGCAGTTCGCCGTACAGCAACAAATAGGCTACCTCGCCGAAGACGCACTTCTCCGCGAGCTCGGCGATCGGGTAACCGCGATAGAGAAGGTGTCCCTGATCGACGCAACAGATGGTGGTTTCGCCGGCGATGACGCCTTCCAAACCGGGCTTGTAGGTTTCAGTAATCATGGTTTGCATCTCCGTTCAGGTCGCTGCGCAGAGGGCGGATCGACCTGATAACCTAATAAATCATAAAGTTCCTGCCGCGTTTGCATCCGGTCCACCAGCGACGCCTGCGATCGCTCGCGCTTGAGCGTCCTCAGCGCGTCCTGAACCGTCCTCATCACCAGCCGCTGGAACGTGACCGGGTAGATAACCAGATGGTAACCGATTTCAGCGAACTCGTCGGCTGTCAGATAGGGGGTCTTTCCGAATTCGGTCATGTTCGCCAACAGCGTCGCTTTTACATCGCGTGAAAATCGCTCGAGCTCTTCTCGCGTTTGCAGCGCTTCGGGGAAAATAGCATCCGCACCGGCTTTGAGGTAGCTCGTTGCGCGGTGGACCGCTTCGTCGTAACCCACAACACCCCGCGCATCCGTTCGCGCGATCAACAGAAAGTCATCGCTTGATTTTGCGGCGGCGGCGGCGGCGAGCTTGGCACAGAACTCGTCCGTGGGTACGAGCTTTTTCCCATCGAGATGCCCGCATCGCTTGGGAAACTCCTGATCCTCGAGATGAATCCCGCTGACACCGACCGCCTCCAATTCTCGAACCGTTCGGGCTGCATTCTCCGGGCCACCATAGCCCGTGTCCGCGTCCATGATAATCGGGATCGTCGTAACCGACGCAGCTCGAGCGGCGTGTTCGCGCGCTTCGGTCAACGTCATCAGCCCGATGTCAGGCACCCCGCCGACAGAATTGGCCAGCACCGCGCCGGAGAGATAGAGCGCGTCGAAACCCTCGCGCTCGATCATACGCGCACTTAGCGCATTGAACGCGCCGGGCATCATCACGACGCCGCGCTTGATGAGGCCGCTAAGGGCCTGGGATCGCTGCCCGGACGTGGGTATTCGTGGCTCGTGTTCGGTCATGACAGCACTGAAAAGTCCGACACCTGCCAGAACACGAACCAGGGTAAGGTGCCCTGCCGTTCGCGTTCCATAGGCCGCGTGCGTCCTCGATCAGGCACGCCGATCATACTAGCAAACGACCGTTTTTACAAACCGGTGGAGCCTGCGAACTCGGTCAACTGATTTCGCTCACCGTTGGTTCTTGAATCAGACAGGCGGGAGGCAGGCCTGGTCGAGACCACGGTGGGGCCATAAACCCACCGCAGACCCAGCGGCCGGCGCCGTAACCGCATCAGCCACCGTCCCCGTCGCTGAGCAAGAGCGTCCGGCAACGACCCGCGCCTGGGACGCTCCCATGCGGCTCATCCGAATCGCGGAACGGCTGGCGCCCTCGCCGGGGCGTTTCCGATCGTCTTGAGCAACCGGCAACGGCTCGCGCGGATGGCTCCGGAGCCTTATCCGTGAGAGCAATCGTTCCACACCACGCAGGCCACAACGACTTGCGAGACTGAGGGCGCTGGGACTCGAACCCAGGACCTACGGCTTAAAAGGCCGTTGCTCTGCCGATTGAGCTACGCCCC
>CAZWWW010000475.1:0-2674 GCA_964637715.1 uncultured Phycisphaeraceae bacterium
TCTTGTCGAGTGTGCGAAACAGCTCGCGCTGGAGTGCGTGAAACTGCGCGGCGAGCGCGGTAGCGGATTGCCGGGTACTTTTTTGAAACGCTGCATATTCGTCCGCAAGCCGGCGCGACCGCTGGCGGTAGATTTCGAGTTGCTCAGCCAGCCAGTCTTCCTCACTCCAGTGCGACCGGACGCTCCACCAGGCGCGCCAGCGATCGAGATCGGAACCGAATGTGCTCTTTGAAGCCGGCTCGAGCGCCGCAATAGCCCGCTCGCTGATTTCGGGAACGTCCGAATTGAGCAGCGTCATCAACTGCCCCACGACGTCGCGACGGTGCGTGTTTTGCGCGAGCGCGTCGACGGCGGCCAAACGTTTTGCGCGCGAGGCCTTGGCGCTCGCGGCGATCTCGCCGAGCCGCATAGGAACGTTGGTACCGGGGAAATCAGCCAGGGTATGTGCGGCGGCCGCGCGGAGCCCTTCATCGGAAGCGCCGAGGATATCCAGAATCGGTTGCGCCAGCGCGTCGTCCAAACGCTCCGGTGACCGGTGGGCCTGGTCGCGGATAGCCTGGCATAGCGTTTTTTGGACCTCCGGTTGGTCAGCGTGTTTAAGCAGCTTAACCACCAACGCGCGCGCCTCAGGCGAATCGTACGACAGCAAGAGGTCGGCCCATCGCCTTCGATCCTCATTACGCGCCTTCGGATCAAGCAGCCCGTCGCGGCACGTTTCGAGTTGTCGGCGATGCGTGGACTGCTCCAAACGGGCGGCGTCGCTTTCCGCCTTCGAGCCCGCCGCCTTAGCGTCTGGAACGCCTTGCGCCTGACCCCGGACGGATGCCAACCCCAGCGGAATCAACAGGACGAACACAACAAAGATGCGGCGCAAGAACAGCCTCCCAAGCAGCCCGGTGAACCGGTCGAACACCGGAACCAGTCCGATGCGACCACCGGCAGGAACGTGGTGCCACCCAACCAGGCGGTGATTATCCTTCGGCCTGTCCACCACGGCACGCCGACGGTCAAACAAACATGGTCGCGAGGCGGGTGCCGTCTGTTTGTCCATCAAAAAGCCCCGTCCTCGCGTCGGTGTCTACTTGTACCTATCGGTTCCTCGTTTGGCAACGCGCTGTTGTGGACGCAGTGAAGTTTGCACCGCTACGGGAACGAAGCAACGCCGGACGCGCCACCCCAACGGGCGACACAACGATCGATGCGAACCGATCAGTCCCGTCGCGAGCGGCAGGCCTTGTCGGTTCCCAGCGCAAGCTCTGTTTCCCACGGCAGTCGGATTGCCGTTTTGACTGGTGGATCGACGCCGAGGGGCGATCCACAAAAGAGAGAGAGAAGGCTGACGGTACAGGATGTCAGTGTGAAAGAGTCGTACTACGGCTCACCGATTGATCGTGCGTGTTGAATAGGCCATCGGTACGGACACCACAAGCGATCCGCCCGAGGACTACCAGCACTCGAAGTAACAATCGCCGAACCCAAAGTCGTCGAAAACAACGATCTCGTCAGTGAAGAATCCGTCGAAGCGACCAAAGTCGTCGTCGCGAAAGATGCTGATCGCACCGGAATACGGATCACAAGTGGCCGTTGTGATGAGCGGAACACCGCCGAACGCGATAACCGCCAACCATGCTTTCCATCCGCTTGTTCTTTTCATCGTATCGCCTCCTTTTGCGCGTCGGCGTCGAGACCGCCGCCGCCGATCCGCCTGTTTATATTAGATACGTCCACGATATAGTTGACAACTGGCAACTAATTCGGTTAGCGAAGATTATGGGGCAACGGTTGAACTAGTGAGGTAGCTTATAATATAAATCAATAGTGTAAACTATCGGCTTGGTGCGGCCCCGCTTCGTTGAGGACGCGGTACCGCTGGTAACGCAGCCGGTTGGCAGTGGCGAGCGGGGGGCTCGGTCTGGCTGCGCGGGACGGTGCCACCGGGGTTTTTCCCCAGGTGCAGCGAACCCATGCGGCATGTTCCGTCATTGCGTATGGCCGCACCGGTTCGATTTGCTGGTTGAACCCGTGATGTGGCCGCTAGGCAAGAGACCCTTGCTGATTTCAGAAAGGTATAAAGACGTTTTTGGTTGGGCGCCAAGCCCACGTTTGCATTGGCATGCCGCGCAATCGCGGGACCATGTCAGCACGCGAAAGAACATGGCCACGCAACGGCACGGACCATGCCGCCCAGTAAATAGCAGAGGACCTTTATGGAAACGGCGCCAGCTTGCTCTATAGCTCTTCGCGCGATGAACTATCGGCTACCCCGACCGCGCCGGACTCATTGACGTGCGCATCGCGGATCGCGAGCTCGCGCACGAGTAGCGTTACTTCTCGGCGCAGGCGGCGAAGGCGAACGTAGATCATCGAAAAACCGACCATCATGAACACCACGGCACAGTACGAAACCAGGTCCGCGCCACGGCCAATGCCGAGTACGCGGGCGACGATCACCGTGATTCTCGGATAGACGACTGCCACGCCGGCGGCGATCCAGAGCAAGCACAGGAACGTCGCTTCCCGCCTGTTAACCAGCCCACGCCCGACGGCAGCCATCGTTACTCCGATTAGACCAAGCAAACCCAGCCCGGCCAAAACCTGGAACAAATTGAGGGTCATGGAAACACCTTTCCCAGCAGGTAATGGATGACGATGCGAATCGCGCCCCGTGCGTTCT
>CAZWWW010000476.1:0-2674 GCA_964637715.1 uncultured Phycisphaeraceae bacterium
GGTCGAGTTCCACGAGCAGTTCCACATTCTTCAGCGGGCGATCGACGAAGCCTACGCCGCGGGCTACCTGGGCCAAAAGATTCTCGGCAGCGACTATTCGCTTGATATGTACGTTCACCGGGGCGCGGGTGCGTACGTGTGTGGTGAGGAAACCGGGCTCATTGAATCGCTCGAAGGCAAGCGTGGTTGGCCTCGCATCAAGCCGCCGTTCCCGGCGATTGAAGGGTTGTTCCGTCAACCGACGGTGGTGAACAACGTTGAAACGCTCTGCAACGTGCCGCACATCATCGAGCGCGGTGCGGATTGGTTCACGAGCATCGGTCCGCCGAACAGCACGGGTCCCAAACTCTTCTGCATCAGCGGCCCGGTCAAGAAACCCGGCTGCTATGAATCGGCTATGGACATTACGGTGCACGATCTGATCGAGCGGGATGAGTTCGGTGGCGGGATGCTGCCCGGCAAGAGGGTCAAGGCGGTTCTGCCGGGCGGTGCGTCGATGGGCGCACTGACCGCGGACGAGCTGCACATGAAGATGGACTTCGACGATCCGCGTAACTTCGGGCTGCTGGGGCTGGGTACCGCGGCGGCGGTGGTGATCGACGACAGCGTCGACATGCGCATCGTATTGCGCAACTTGGCGCGGTTCTACGGCACGGAGTCGTGCGGGCAATGTACGCAATGCCGCGAGGGGACGGCCTGGATGCACAAGATTGCCACGCGCATCGCAGCCGATGCCGGTCGCGTCGAGGATCTCGATCTCTTGCTTGAAACCTCACGGAATATGGGCATGATGCCGGGGCTGAGCATTTGCGGGTTGCCGGACGGTGCGACCTATCCGATTGAGACGATCGTGAAGAAGTTTCGGTCTGAATTGGAGGCGGCGATCCGCGCGCAGCCGCCGGATCGCGCGGAACGGGTGTTGAAGGTGTTGAATTAGAATCGGTGGGTGGTTCTCGCGTTAAGCAGTGAGCCGTTCACAAGCCGGCGGAATGGGCGCATGCGGTTCAACGAGTTACAAGACGTTCTACGAAAGCAGCCGTTCGAGCCGTTTCGGATTCGATTGACGACGGGCGATTCGTACGTCGTACGTCATCCGGAGTTTGCCGCTTTGTTGCGGAGCAGTGTGGTGATCGGTATCTCGTCGGAAAAAGACGGCGTACCGGATCGGTTCGTTCAGTGTGATTTGCTTCATGTGGTGTCGCTCGAACCGGTTAACGGAACGAAACCGAAACAAGAACGCGGCCCGGGTCACGAGTGATCGAACGAAGTGAACTGTGGCGGGTAGACGACCCGCTTTAGATTCCTGGATGGAAGTCGTGGTGGGCGAGGCCCACCCTACACAATGGATCACGAGTTACGGTCAGCGAATGCCCAAGATCATTATTGACAATCAGGAGATCGAGTGCCGGGACGGCGTGCCTGTGTTGCAGGCTGCGCTGGAGGCGGGGTGGGATGTGCCGCATTATTGTTATCACCCCGGTTTGAGCATCGTGGCTTCGTGTCGCCTGTGTCTTATGGAAATGAAGATGCCCCATCCCAAAACCAAGGAGATGGGGTGGGCGCCGAAGCTGATGCCGTCGTGCCAGACGCCCGTTCGTGACGGCATGGAGGTTCGATTCGCGTCGGACAAAGTGCGCGATAACCAGCGCAACTGCATGGAGTTTTTCCTGCTGAACCACCCGCTTGACTGCCCGGTGTGCGATCAGGCGGGCGAGTGTTATTTACAGGACTATAGCTACAAGTTTGGCCATGCGACGTCGCGCATGGTCGATCAGAAGCTCAAGAACCCCAAGAAGGACATCGGTCCGCGCACGCTGCTCTATCAGGATCGTTGCGTGATGTGTACGCGGTGCGTGCGGTTCACGGAAGAAGTCGCCGGGACCGGCGAGTTGGGTGTCGTCAACCGCGGATCGCGGGCGGAAATCGATGTCTTCCCCGGCGTTCCTCTGGATAATCCGTTGCAGGGGAACGTCGTTGACGTGTGCCCGGTTGGTTGCCTGCTGGACAAGAGCTTTTTGTTCAAGCGTCGCGTGTGGGAATTGGAGGGTAAGCCGTCGATCTGTCCGGGTTGTGCGACGGGGTGTTCGATTCGCGTGGATCAGGCCGATGACAGGGTGTATCGCCTCAAACCGAGGTACAACCCGAAGGTCAACGACTGGTGGATGTGTGACGAAGGTCGGTTCGGGTTTGAATACGTCCACGACCGTCGGCGTATCACATCGCCTTCGCTGAGGCGCGGCGCGGATTCGACGACGCCCGACTGGTCGGACGTTCCCGAGGTCGTGCGGTTTCGTTTTGAAGAACACGTGCGCGACAAAGGTTCGACGGGCGTGGCGCTGATGCTCAGTCCGTTTCTCGCGTGCGAAGAGGCGTGGCTGCTTATTCAGTTCATACGCGAGGTGGCCCCGGAGGCTGCGCTGGTTATGGGTCCGGTGCCGACGGCGGGCGAGGATCAATCGTTTCCCGTCGGCGCAACAGGCGATGCGGTACGGTTTACGATTCTCAAAGAGAAATGCCCGAACCGTAGGGGCATCGAGATGCTGATCGAATCGGCGGGCGGCCCGTCGCTTTCCTTGGCTGACTTTGTCGAACAGGCGGGCAAGGGTGTTGTCACCGTGGCGTGGGTGGCGGGCGGTGTTCCGGTACGTTGGGTCGAACAAGGGTTTTGTTGTGG
>CAZWWW010000477.1:0-2672 GCA_964637715.1 uncultured Phycisphaeraceae bacterium
CTCCTCACAGCGGCCAGGCGAAACGCATCGAAAGGTTCAGCGCCGTCAATTCGCCCACATAGGCGAGCACCGAACCGAAATACAGGATGCCCGTCGCCGATTGTGTCGCGCGAATCCGCACGCAATCCACCACCATATACGCGAACACGCCGACCGCCATCAAGCCCATGCCGACGCGGATCACGAGCAGAATCCATGATCCAAGCAGGGCGTCGAGCGGCGGTGCACCCCCTGTCGAACCAAAAAGCAAGGGCAACCCCACAACGCCGACGAAAAAAAGAAATCGAACCCCCACCAGCCACATCAACAAACGGCTGAAATAGAGTAGCGGCGCGATTGTCATCTTCGTGGCGGTCAGGTAGGCATGTCCCAACAACCACGCGATCGTAATGCTCCCCAACAGCAGCCCGCCAAGCACATGACCGACGAGCGTGAGCCCGATCGCCAGATTCGACGCAGCGTTGTCGTAAAGATGCACGGTCACTGTCAGACACGCCGCGGCCAACCCGCACAATCCGCCCATCAGGCAAATGATCCGCACGACGCCCGGTTGGGTGCCCGCAAGACTCGCCGTGAACACCAGCGCGAACGCCGCCGTTGCGGCCATGATGCCCAAACGAAGCGACCAGGCCAGCGCGGGCCCTTCCGAACCAGAACCGCGTGCGACGGACCAGAACGCGACCAGACACACGATACCAAACGCCATGAAACCAACCAGCCTGAGAAAGTTCCAGGCGATGAGCTGCACGCGCGCGGTCGAGACGATAATCAGCATCCCGCCAGCCAGGGCATAAAGGAACGAACCCACCATCACCCATACCTTTTAGAGTCGCTACAGGCCTTCGGTGCGAGCCATCGATCTTGCTCCGTAAGCAGCCTGCACCTGTTCACTATAGACAATGCCAACGTTTCCCGATCCGCCGGTCGCGGCTGTGCACGATCCAACGACGCCGGACCTCCTTTGCAAACCAGGGCACAGCGTTCTCTCTTTTTTGAATCGCTTGCTTTGGTCGATTCACCACTCGAACCGGCGATCCGCCCGCTCCACAAAAAAAGAGCTTGCTCAAGGATAACCGTATCCCCGCCCTACCGCACCATCATAGGATCCTCAACAAACACCGGGCTGGCCCAGCCGACGTGCGCTTTCTTACCACGGTAGCGGTCATTGCGTGTTCGAGAACCCTCGCGATCGACTCCGCATCCCTGACGACGAGGGCTCCCGCTCCGCGCGCAGAACACACCCCTGCGGGGGTTCGGAACAGGACGATTAGTGTTTTGTCACACCTTGTTTTTCGGTGGCATGGGGAAACTTGTTTGCCCGCGACTACTTCGAAAATACGCCTCGTCTCATGCGGCCTGCTCCGTGGGCTTGAGGGTTACCTCGAACCCCAGTGATTTCAGTTTTTTTGTGTGGTATCGGGTTAGCCGGTCGGCGTTGAGCCTCTCGAAGTCATCAAGTCCGAGTTCCCGGTAGGGCAGCCGATCACGTAGCATGCCGTATGTGACCGTGAGGATCGTGTGGGCTAGCCGCTCAGCTCCGGCGTGCTTGTAGGTTCGTGACAAGTCAGGCGGTTTCAACGTGGGGCAGGTGGTTCACCCGGCTAGGCCGAGGGCGGTTCACGAGCCTCGCTTGGCGCGTTTTCTGATATTGTGTGTCGTCGAATCAAGCCGATTTGCCGGATGAAAGAGTGATTCGGCTGCTGCGCAAGAATAGTGATTCTTCAAAGGCGTGGCCATCGGCTTGCCGCCGCTGCTTGTTCAGCATTCTCCGTGATCGAGTATTGCCGCAGCTATCCGAAGTACCTGAAGATACAGTAATCCAACCGCTGCATGAACACAGAGCGTGCGTTCACGGCAGCAGGCCGGTGCCACACCGTCAAGCGATCGCTTCTCCATGGAATGCCACACAATGGCACTACTGGACTATGGCGTTTTCCGATATTGTGTATCGCCGAGTCGATTCGTCTTACCGGATGAAACAAGGATTCAACCGCTACACAAGAAGAGAGCTTGCTCTAGGCGATCGCCTGAAAACCTCCGCCCCGTTCATCGCCGTCAGCGCCCTGCTCGGCTTCATCTCCACCGGCGTTACCCCCTGCCGCCGCTGCCCCGCTCTGCGATTTTTGAACATCGTGAACCTTCGTCAGAATGTTCGTGTTGTTCTGCTGCTGAACGGCTGCATGAAGCAGGCTTACCGAAGAACTCACTCCACCAACTTGCATCTTCCTGATTCCTTTCTTGCGCTCGGCGCGCCACCACCCGGCGAAGCACTTTCCGAAGTACCTCCCTACCGAAAAGGCGCGACGTTCCATATCGGATCTCTCGATCCAACAGTTCTATCGACCTTTTCGAGCCCTCGTGGAAGTCTCTTACAGAACATACCCGGCGTGCCGCACGCAACCGGCTTATCGGACGTTAACGGATAGTTGCCCCTCTTCGCGCCGGATGTGGACGGGCTTCTCTGATCAACGAAACGCGAAACAATCGGTAGTCAGCAGATGTCGTTCAGCGGATGGGCAAACACTCTGTCGTCTGTAGAGTCACCCGTCGCGTTTTGCAGGCGGTACACGATCTTCAGTTGGGAACTTACTCGAATGCTTCGCGCATAGCTACATTACTCAAACTGACCGATTTCATGCCGCCAGGAGTTTTTCCAGGCGGCGGATGACGGG
>CAZWWW010000478.1:0-2662 GCA_964637715.1 uncultured Phycisphaeraceae bacterium
GTCGGAGTCGACCTTTCAGAACCGGCGCTTGAGCTGGCCCGTCGTCGTGCGCGCCAGCAGGCGACCTCTCCCGAGTTTGTACAGGCCTCCTACACGGAGCTGTACGACAAGCTTGGGGACGGCTTCGACGGCGCCTATTGCATAGGCAATTCGCTAGCGGCGTCGGGCGAGGCCTCCGTCGCACGCGAAGCGATCCGCCAGTTCGGTTTATGCCTGCGCAGGGGCGGGCGGCTGTTTGTTCAGATTCTCAACTTTGAGCCCATGCGCGGAGAGCTGCCGTGCGTGCGCGGACCGCGTGTCGTGACCGTCGACGGCGTGGAATACGTATCGACCCGGCAGTTCCATTTCGATACGGACCGCGTGCAGGTAACCAATGTCACCCTGTGGCACGACGACGGTTGGCACAAGGCGGCGCACGTGGGCTGGCTCTACCCTATTACAGTAGACGAAATGTGCAACTGGTGTGAGGAATCAAACCTGCAGGTAGATGCGATCTACGGCGGCTATGATCGGTCGGCGTTCCATATCGAGCAATCGGTCGATCTGATCACGGTGGCCACGAAACGGTAGGCTGTCCGCATCGCGGGGCGAACGGGCACGTCGTCGCACAGGGCGGGGCGCCAATGCTGAGCGAAACACAAGCGCGGGGATCGTGCGAACAATAAACCGTTGCCGAGCCCCCAGCGCCGTCGCTACGCTATTGGGGGATACGCCGTTCCCATTCCGCACTCCGAATCCATTGATCCGCGGACAGCTACGGCTGTGCCGCGGAACCGATCGACGAGGCGGTCTGAACCGCAGGCGGCGACCCCTGACCGACCTGATCCGTGGACGGTGTTCGCGTGCAGGTAAACGTGGAACCGGCTTCGATCAATCGGTCAATAACCAAACTGGATCGACCCACCAACTGTTCCGGCATTAAGATCGGCTGATCCGGTTTGCCGGCGGGGTAGATCACGTTGAGTGGAACGCCGGACCGATCAAAACGGTGCAAGTCGTCCAGAATATCTGGGTCTTGAAGCGTAAAGTCAGCTTTCAGGGGTATGACGCATTCGTCCCGCATGATCGCGCGAACACGTTTCGTATTCAACGTGGCAGCCTTGTTTGCCTGGCACGTCGCACACCAGGTCGCCGTGTAGTCGACATACACCGTATAGCCCTGAGCAGCCAGATACTCAGGGCGACCCTTGGCCCACGGTTGCCAGGGAATGTGCCGATCCCAATCCTCCGCGGCAATCTCCGGAAGGTCGGTTTCACAAGGGCATACTTTGGCCAGACGCACGTCCTGAATCATCCGCTCGACCGTAATGCTACGCTCGAAGCTGACCCACCACGCGCCTACCGCGACAACGACCGCCGCCGTCCAGGCGGCGAGGCGATAGGCGGTCGGCGTCATCGGCGTCTGTCGACCGAGTAACCAGCATGAGAATCCGAGCATCACCAGGAACGCGGCCGTTCGCGTCAAGCCCGGCGCGCCGATTTGAGCGCCGAGTGTAAACATCAGCCACACGACCGTACCCATAAGCAGAAAGCCCATGAGCTGCTTGAAGTGTTCCATCCACGGGCCGGGCTTGGGCAGGAACTTCATCCATTTCGGGTTGATACTCAACAACGCAAACGGACTGGCCATGCCCAGACCGACGGCGGTAAAGATCGCAAACAGTTCGCCGCTGGAGCTCTTGAACGCCACACCCAGCGCCGGACCGAGATAGGGCGCCGTGCAGGGCGTCGCCAAAACCATGCCGAGTACGCCCTTCATAAAAGCGCCGAGATAACCTTCCCGCTCTTCGGCGGCGGCGAGCCGGGAGACGGTTGCGCCCGGCAGGGTGATGTGAAACACGCCGAGTAGAGACAGCCCGAAGACGAACATCAACGCCATCATCACGATCACGAATCGTGGCGACTGAAACTGGAATCCCCACCCGAGCTGCTCGCCGCCCGCCTTGAACGCGATAATGACACCCGCGAGCATCCAGAACGAAATGAGCATACCCAGGCAGAAGGTCAGTCCGAGTTTGACCACACGCGCCGGGTCTTCTCTGGATTGCTGAACGAAGCTCAACACCTTGATCGAGATGACCGGCAAGACGCAAGGCATGATGTTGAGAATCAACCCGCCCAGAAACGCGAGGGCCAGCCAACCGAGGAACGTGGTCCCCGTGCCGCTGGGTTCGCGTGTCGATGAGACCGGTCCGGTGGCGTCCTGTGTCGATTCTGCTGGCGATGGGATGTTCGCCGCGGAGACCGGTTCGCCTGATTGCGGTTCAGTCGTTGCGTCGCTGCGGGTCGCTCCCACGTTGGTGGTGCCGGGTGCATCCCCGGCGCGATCAAAAGGGTTGTAGGTCCACGCCAGGGCATCCGGCGGGGTACACGTGCCGTTAGTGTCGCATGCCTGGTATTTCAGCACACCGCCGAAAGAGAACGGCGGCTTCACGTCAACGTCCACTTCGCCGGGCACGCGGATCGTCAGAGTTCCGGGGTATTCCTTCACTTGACCAAGTTTCGCATCGTTGCGCGCCACGCCTTTCGGAAACTCAGGGGGATCGATGAACAGACCGACGACGCGTTCGACGAACAGATTGGTGGGCATGACCTTTGTGGACGCCGACGGCGCGAAAAGGCGGTATCCCTTGGCGGGGGTCACCGTCACGAGCAGTTCGAA
>CAZWWW010000479.1:0-2629 GCA_964637715.1 uncultured Phycisphaeraceae bacterium
CTACCAACGCCGCCCAACGCGAACAAACCGCAGTTTCACCACGTGGGTGGTATATCCACATCACACGGGCCTATGTCAAGATCATAATTGTGTGGTAGCGGGCGCGGGGGCGCGTGGCATTCGTGGCGGCTCATCCACCGGCGCGGAACGACCAGCCCGTTCGACAGGCCGGACAAATATCAAATACGATCATGGCGCGGCGGCGAGCCGTCTCTGTCGCTGGAAAAACAAGAATCTATCCGGCGCCGGTGTCGCTTTCCAGTTCCACGCCCAGACCGTCGGCTATTCGATTCACGAATGCGTAGTAGGCCGCCACTTGACAGATGTCGAGGATCGCTCCGTCGGAAAAGCCCACCTCGCGCAGCGCGGTTACGTCGGTGCGTTTGATACGGCCGGGCACTCGCGTGAGTCTTTCGACATAGCGAAGCATGGCCTTTTCACCGTCTGTAATGCTCGCGGTTTCGTAGTCGCTTGTTAATTCCTGCACCAGGGTGTCGTTCTTGGTCAATCGTCGGAGCCCCGCCCCGTGGTGGTGCAGTCAGTAATGGCACTCGTTGATTGACGAAACGACCACCGCGATCATCTCGCGCTGAACACGCGTCAGATCGCTCTTGCCGCGCATGAGCGTGACGTACAATTGCACATGGGCCTCCAGACTCGGCGGGTTTCTACCGTGAATCTTTAGGATGTTGTCCACATACCCGGCCGGGTCGCGATAACGATCGTACAACAAAGTCAGTTCCGGGGAGGCGTCATGTTCTTCGATGTAAGGTATATAGGCCATGGTAGTGATCCGTTCCTTCACGCGGCGCGATGGACGTCATGCGCGGAAATCTGACCAGACACAATAACAGAGAATGCCGTTGGTCTTATCTATTCGATCAACGCCCACCAGTTTCCCGACGATGCGGCTTTATCAACACGTCTCCTTTGATCGACCCGCAGCACTGCAGTGTCTACAGTTGATTCCTTGCGTCAACTTGGCGCGATGGAATCCGCTTTCCTGTACCCGCGGCTCAGACGGCAGGGACGGTACCGGCTCCCTCGCGCACCGGGGCGATGATGCGTCATCGGGCGAACGTGCGGTGCGTCCTCCGCTGCTTACCCGATGCAGACGGCTGACCTGTGGGGCCATTCATTGACTGAGATGCAAACGCGCGCTCAAATACGCACGAAACTGGAGGGTTTGTTCGTCCTCGGGTTGAAGTGATAAGGCTTGCTCGATCTCGCTCATCGCCTCACGAAGTGCCCCGCGCGACGCCAGGGCAACGGCGAGGTTGTAGTGGGCGTCGCCGTATTGCGGATCAAGTCGAAGGCAGGCACGCAAGTGTTCTATGCCTTCATCGATCGCCCCGCGCTCGACCAGCACGGCGCCGAGTTCGTACTGGGCGTCGGGGTAATCGGGCCGGATACGCAGCGCCTCCTGCAAGTTGTGTTCGGCTGAAACCGGTCGACCCGTCTTGAACTCAGCACCGGCCAAACCGTATCTGGCTTCGGCGCGATCAGGATCCAACCCGATCGCCATGGCATATTCCCGCCGGGCGTCTTCGAACCGGTCTTGTTTCGCCAGTGCCAAACCGAGTTGTTCGTGCAGATACGCGTTTTGTGTGCCTCGTTCAAGAAGGCGCCGTCGTGACCGCTCCGCCTGGACCCACTGCTGCCGCATCGTGAACAAATCACCAAGCATCCCTTCGATACGATCCAGCGAAACCAGACCCCAATGCTGAGCCCGTGTGAGATAGGTAATGGCGCGATCGGCCACGTCTGTATCAACATCGGGTATGCGCATGGCGGCGGCGTAAAGCCGTTGACCTCGGAAGGTGTTATAGCGCACCACCGCGCTGTGGGCGGTGAATACGCCCATCAACGCCATGCACGCCACGAACACGATACCCCATCCGGTCATCGAAGCGCCGCTGCGCAGCGGCACCCGGTTGAAGGACACGTTGGGGCGGCGCATCAGGCGCAATGTTGTCAGTGCGCAGTAGGACAGGATCGCCCCGAGTGCCAGGGTTAGAAGAAACGGCATGATGTCATACAGGCCGCGATAGGTCAGCAGAACAATAAGAAACACCGCCGCGGCGATCACCTCTTCCCACAACGCGAAGTCAAACGATCGCTTGATCTGTTTGGTCCCTACGATCCGCCGGAACAACGACGGTCTGCCGAATCCATAGTGGAGCGTGCGCTGGGGGCAGGCGCTGACACAATCAAGATCCTTCATGCACGCGGGGTTAACGACCATGCCGAACCGGTCGAGCTCTTCGTGGACACGAACATGAGACGTACAGACCGCGGTGCACGTTCCGCACTGCGTACAATCCGGGCCGGTGCGAATGCGTCCCGGGGCGATCCGATCCACCAGCCCGAACACCGCGCCGTAGGGGCAGCCATAGGCGCAGAAGGAGCGCGTGCCGAGCACATACACGACGGCGAAACCGCAGATCAGGAAATTGAGGATCGTGACACCCGGTCCCGGTAGGTTTCTCCAGAAGTTCTCCGTGACGAACGAAGCCCAACCGTCCGCGTCCGCCGCGAGGTGAAGCGTCGCCATGGGCTTTCCGCTGGCGACCCGGGAGACCTGAGGCCAAACGAACATGTATGTGGCCGCCAAAACGGGAACCCACAG
>CAZWWW010000480.1:0-2625 GCA_964637715.1 uncultured Phycisphaeraceae bacterium
CGTATTCCCGGTCGCTACAACGTTTCGAATGCGCTCGCGGCGATCGCGCTGGCCTACCACGCCGGTGCCGATCCCGTTGCGATCGCGGAGGGTGTATCGACGTTTGCCGGTGTTGACCGCCGGTTGACTTGGCGCGGTCAGGGACGCGGCGTGACCATCGTGGACGACTACGCTCATCATCCCACGGAGATTCGCGCGACACTCGAAGCCGTTCGCCACCGGTACCAACCCAAGCGCATGTGGGTTGTTTTTCAACCGCACCAGTACACGCGCACCTGCGACTTCATGGAGGCGTTCGCGGCGTCGTTTGAATACGCCGACGAGGTGATTATCAACGACATCTACGGGGCGCGCGAGGCCGATGCCGATGCCTGCCGTCGCGGTGCGAGAGAACTGGCCGATCGCGTCCATCGCAACGGGCGGCACGCGGCCTACCTGCCGACGTTTGACCTAATCACCGAGCATTTGCTGGAGCAATTTGACGATGGTGACGTCGTGCTCACTATGGGGGCGGGCGACGTCTGGAAGGTGGCTGATGAACTGGTGGCGAGAATTTGCAGACCACATGACGCACGACGCGCCGTTGGGACGTAACACCTGGTTTCGCCTCGGCGGTCGGGCACGTCACACGTTCGCACCGCGCGGCGCGGATCAACTGGCGCGACTGCTCGATCGTGCAGCCCGCGTCGATCAACCCGTCAAAGTGCTGGGGGCCGGTGCCAATGTTCTGGTGCGTGACGACGGGTTTGCGGGCGTGGTCGTGCGCTTGGACGCTGCGCCGTTTCAGGATGCGCGCCCGACGTCGCACGGCTTTGAGGTCGGTGCGGGCGTCGATCTCATGGGGCTCTCAAAGCGGATCAGTAGGGCGGGTTGGTCCGGTCTGGAGTGTATGGCGGGCATCCCGGGTACGTTGGGCGGGGCGATCCGGGGCAACGCCGGCGGTCGGTTCGGGGCGATTGCGGACGTCGTGCGCTCCGTTCGTACATTGACGCGCGCCGGTGTCGAAGAGGAGTTGACCAACGAGCAGATGGGGTTCGGCTACCGGCGAACCCGTTTGGGCGATCGTATTGTACTTTCGGCCACGCTCGATATGCATCGCGAGGATCCGAAGGAAACGACCCGCCGCTTCGACGAATACTTCGCCTACAAGCGACGTACGCAGCCGCTTGGCGACAACAGCGCGGGTTGTATTTTTAAGAACCCGCCCGGTCAATCCGCCGGCACGTTGATCGATGGGGCGGGATTGAAGGGGACCTGCTGCGGCGCCGCTCGTGTTTCCGAGCAGCATGCTAATTTTATCGTGGCCGAGCGCGGCGCGACCGCGACTGATGTGTTGCGATTGATCGATCTGGTGCGGGGGCGCGTGGCGGTTGAATATAACACGCGGCTCGAACTGGAAATCGACGTGTGGTGAACAGCGACGCGTGGTGCGTCTGTTGCGGATTGATGGGGTCACGCCGGTGCAACAGTGGGTGCAGGGCCCGATAAGAAGCGGCGAACCATGACATTGACTCAAACAAACGCGCAGGTCGCCGGCGCCCGCGACGTTGAAAGGCGTACGCTTGCCATTACCGTTCTTGCGGGTGGTCCGGGTGTGGAGCGGGCGGTCAGTCTTGACAGTGGTCGCGCGGTCTGTGCGGGACTAAAGCATTTGGGTCACAACGTGGCACTGTGCGATATCGCCCCGACAAACCTTGACGCGCTCGACCGCGACGTGGATTTCGTGTTCATCGCGCTGCACGGTGAGTTCGGCGAGGACGGTCAGGTGCAGGCGGCGCTGGATCAACGCGGGCTCGTGTACAGCGGTTCGGGGGTCGAGGCGTCGCGTAGGGCTATGGACAAGGCGGCGACCAAGCAGGTTTTGGAGCGCGAAGGTCTTCCGACGCCGTCCTATGTCGTTACACAGGCGGGTAATGTCGATCGTGCCGTTGCGCGCATGGTTGCCCCCTGCGTGGTCAAGCCCGTCTCTTGCGGCAGTAGCGTTGATACCACGATCAACCATACACCTGATGCCGTTCGCCGAGCAGCGGAGGACGTGGCGGCGCGGTACGGTGCGGCCTTGATTGAGCGGTATATTGAGGGACCTGAGTTGACCGTGGGCATCCTGGGTAGCCGCACGCTGCCCGTGTGCGAGATTCGTACCAGGCGCGCGTTTTATGACTACGCCGCCAAGTACGAAGACGACGATACACAGTATTTGTTTGATCTTGACTTGCCTGACGCACTCATTCGTCGCGTCGAAGAGATCGCGCTGCGGGCTCATTGTGCTTTAGGTTGTCAGGTGTTTTCGCGCGTCGACATCATGATTGATCGGGCTACGATGGAGCCGTTCGTGTTGGAGGTTAACACGATTCCCGGGTTTACGAGTCATTCGCTGGTTCCCAAGTCAGCCGCCCGCATCGGTTTGGGGTTTGACGCGCTGTGCCAGCGCATCATCGACTTGTCGTTTGAAGCGCGCGGTCGGTAACCTGGTCGCTGCTTTCGGGCGCATGACCCCGGGTTTCAGAGTGTTTTCTGATATTGTGTATCGCCGAGTCCAGCCATTGTACCGGATGAAACAGTGATTGGACCGCTAGTGCAGCGTCACAGCTTATTGTTAGGGTTCGTTGTGTGTGGCATGGGCAA
>CAZWWW010000481.1:0-2585 GCA_964637715.1 uncultured Phycisphaeraceae bacterium
CGTGATGACCGGTGACGGTCGTTTTGTGGAAGTTCAGGGCACCGGCGAAAAAACGACTTTTTCCCGCGACGAGCTGGACGGTCTGGTCAGACTGGCTACGCGGGGCATCAAACAATTGTTCGTGCAGCAGGAGACCGCGCTGCGCAAGCGCGTGAAGAAGAGGTGAAACGATTCCCGACCCAGGTTGGTCGATAAGGGAGCTTCCGCGCGGGGTGTCGTAATCTCTGGAGCAAGTTCTGTTTTTATGTGACGGTCGAATCACTGTTTCATCCGGTCCATCGACTTCATGCGGCGATACACAGTAACAGAGAAGGGTGTACGGTGTGGGGTAGAGTACACGCCATTGAGGCGTGCGCTGACCAAGCAGGTCTGGCGCATATCAAATGGCCTCATTGTACTGGTTCTGATTCTGACCGGGTGTGCTTCTACCGGATCAGGTGGGGGTGGTTGGGGATCGCCTCGTCGCGGTGCCCCGTGGACTATCCGATGCCTCGAATTACATGGGAGCCGGGGATTGGCTACGGTCGAGCAGGTGGCTGAGTCCCTTCGGCATACGCCGGGCATCCGCGCGGATGACGTCTTTGTCCGGCAAAACAGGGACGGATTCGCGCGACTCTATTACGGCACCTACTACCGGCGACTCGATCGGCGAACCGGGCGACGGACTGAACCGGCTGAGCTTCGCCACGACCTCGACCTCCTTCACGAGCTCGGCGTAGGCGACAGCCGACGATTGTTCCTCGGTGCCATTGCGGTGCGCATGCCCATGCCGGATGTGGGGAACCCTGCGTGGGATCTGCGGAGATTGGCGGCCCGGTACAGTCTTCAAGTGGCTGTCTTTGAACCGACCGACGAGTTTTTCGAATACAAACAGGCGGCGGCGGATTATTGCAAGCTCCTTAGAGACCGCGGCTATGAGGCCTATTACTACCATGCGCCGGCGTCGAGTTCCGTGACGGTGGGTTCGTTCGGTAGCGACGCCATTGTGGTCGGCGCGGATGGGAAGACTCACTACAGCGATGCGGTGAAGCAATGGCAGCAGAAGGACGAACTATTCAAGTACAATCTGCTCAATGGGGCGATCTATCGCGTGCGTAATGAGACCGGGCTGAGTGAACCGGTACCCTCACGTCTGGTGGAGGCGCCGTCTCGTGAATAAGTCGTCCGCGGGCGACGGGCCACTCAAACGGGAATCAACGGGGGCTCTGTTGATCGCCACGTCGAATCAGGGAAAGGTGCGCGAAGTCCGTGCCGTGTTGTCGAGCCTTTCCGTCGATCTGATCGGGCTCTGCGACGTTCGCGCCGTGGACCCCCCCGAGGAGCACGGGGAGACGTTCAAGGAAAACGCCATTGCCAAGGCGTTGTACTACGCGCGGGCGACCCGACACCTTACGTTGGCGGACGACTCGGGGCTTGAGGTTGATGTGCTGGGGGGGGCACCAGGCATACATTCGGCGCGCTACGCCGGTCCGGGGTGCGACGATAAAGAGAACAACGCCAAGCTGATCGCAGCGCTGGCTGGTGTACCCGCTGAGCGCCGGACCGCCCGGTTCCGGTGCACGCTTGTTTTGGCGGATGCGGTTGAGGTTCGGGCTTGCACGGTCGGCGTGATCGAGGGGTTGATTATCGATCAGGCGCGCGGTGCCAACGGGTTCGGATATGACCCGCATTTTTTCGTGCCGGGTTTCGGCTCGACAACGGCGGAGATGACGCCGGCGCAGAAGAACCGCATCAGTCATCGCGGTCGAGCGCTGGCTGCCATGGTTCCCCTTCTTGAGAGACTCCTTCGCGACGGAACCTGCGGTTAGAGCCGCGTCACAGCTTATTCTTTAGGTTCGTCGTGGGTGGCATGGGCAAACTTGTTTGCCCGTGACTGCCCCGTCAGCAACACGGGCAAGCTGCTGCTTGCCCGTTCCACCCCAAAACAAGGTGTGACAAAGCACTAGAGCCAAGCGCCTCATCGTGTCGCGAGTCGATCCCTTTAGAGTGTTTTCTGATATTGTGTATCGCCGAATCGAG
This sequence comes from uncultured Phycisphaeraceae bacterium, assembly GCA_964637715.1. GTDB lineage: Bacteria > Planctomycetota > Phycisphaerae > UBA1845 > UBA1845 > CAZWWW01. Next base: position 2,020 of record CAZWWW010000481.1, read on the forward strand.
TCTTTTTGCCGGATGAAACAGTGATTCGCTCGCTACGCAAAAAGAGAGCTTGCTCTATATCTTTTGTAGCGGGCCGAACCGCGCCGATGTGTCTCGACTATACGGTTAATCCTTGCGCGACATGAAGGGCTGTCGGTCGAAGAAGGGGACCTGTCGCGAACTACGCGCCTTGGGTACGATACCCGTACCGTCGACGTTTCGGGGTAGAACCAGCACAAGCGGCAGGCATGATCGAATCCACGCGACACAGTTCATCTAACACGCCCGGTCTGTTGCGTAACAGGAACTTCATTCTGTTGTGGTGTGCGTACGGTATCAGCGCGATGGGCGATCATATCTCGGAGCTGGCGATCCTCAAGACGCAGGACGCGCTCAACCCGAGCACCGACGTCACCTCACTCATGGCCCGCATGACGTTCATGTTCTTTGTGCCGTTCTTTTTTCTGGGACCGATCGCGGGATCGCTGGCGGACGCCTTGCCGCGACGCGGGTTGATGATCTTTGCCGATGTCGTGCGGTGCGGGATCATGATGGTTTTCGTGTTATTAATCGGTCTAACTGCCGGG
>CAZWWW010000482.1:0-2564 GCA_964637715.1 uncultured Phycisphaeraceae bacterium
CTCCCTCGTCGCGGTTGCCTGTCACAATCCGGTACTCGGCATCGTGCTTGACTACAACCGTCACGCACTGGGTGGGATGGACGGCGGAATGTGGCACACCGCGTGGACAACCATTCGTGGCGCTTATAGTGCGACGCTTAACGGGTACTCCCCGCGCACGTTAAGTGCGCTGAATGGATCCGCGTTCGTATCGGCGGCGGGTCTCATCCTTGCGGGGATGGGGCTCATCGCCACCGTGCGTGCCCTTCGCCAACGCTCGGCCGATTCGCTGTGGTTGTTTCTCATCGTGGCTGTACCGTTTCCGCTCTTGTATACGGCGGTCTATGCCATGTTGTCGGCCTTCCCGCCGAAACCACAATACGTACTGTTTCTCGTCGTGCCTTTGTTCGGCGCGATCGCTATGGGGCTTGATGCGCTTCGCCGGTTTGCGGCACAACGGATACGACTCATCGCCGCGCCGACGACCATGATCGCAGCCCTGTTCATCCTCATTCCCATGACCCGCGCCTCCCTCTTCTCGGTGACCACCATAGAGCATCGAGATTGGCGCGGGGTTTATACGTTCCTGCGCCACCACGCGTCTCCCGACGATGCGTTCGCCGCCGTTGCGTCGCAAACGATTCCAACGTACCACGAACCCGCTACGCCCGGTACAGAGCGCTACCTGCGCCTGCCGGTACGATTTCTCAAAATCAACCCGGACACGACGCTGGACGAATTCGAGACACCGGTTTGGAAGCGGTATGACGGGACGGTGTGGGTGCTGTGTTATACGAACCGGCTATACGAACAAAAGGAACAGGTGGCGCCACCGAGCAAAACGCCGAAGAACATGCGGGTCCACACATTCAACGGGCTGTTTCTCCTTGAAGCCAGAGGGGCGGGCACCGCACGCGACCGCCTCGTCACCGCGCTCGCGGCCCTCTATCCCGACCTGCCGAACGGACACGCGCTGATTGCTCCAGCGCTGTTGTTGCAGCGGTTCTACGCCGCGCAGGGCGAATTCAACCAGGCGCTCTTCTGGCAAGACAAGGCCATGGATCAAATCCGACCGGGCAGTTCCGTTGACTTACTCATCCAGCAGTTCGCCCATGTGCCGCATCCGGATGCGGAACCGTCGATAACCGAACCGAAGGACAACGCCGCGGCGGCTGGCGCATTCCTCGTTTCGGTATGCCGAGCCGCAGGCTTCAGCCTGCGCGACGATTCCACGCAGAAGATGGCGCGAACTGACATAAGAGCGGAAGCGGCAAACGAAGAATTCTCTAATAGTCCCGACCCCCATGCGGGCAGCTAGAGCAAGCTCTCTTTTTGTGTAGCGGTCGAATCACCGTTTTATCCGGTCATTCGACTCGATGCGACGATACACAATAGCGGACAATGCTGTAGGGCACGCACCCTGTTTATGAGGCTGTCGAAACGCTGTTCTTACCGATGGGTCGCATCGGAAACGCAATACACGGAACGAGAGAACGCTATAATGCGCGTGCCAGTAAGTGACGCTTTTTCGATGGATCCACCTGCCACCGGATCGGTCTCTATCCGCCTGACACCGGATACGCCGCCGACCACACATGGTACCGCGGTGACCTGTCTCACCGGGAACACGCCAACCTGGGTTCGCTGGTGGCTGGCGATGCTGTTCATCGCCTTTGCCGGTGCGACCCTTGTCACGCCCACCGGTTGGCTGGGATCGGACGACGCCGGGTATTATGCCGCGGCTGAGTATATCGCGTCCGGTACCGTCATAACGCGCGTGCATCATCACTATGCGCGTCTGGCGATGTCCTTGCCGATCGCCCTGTCCATAACGGTATTCGGTGATTACGTGTGGGCCGTCATTCTGCCAACCTACCTGGCTGCACTCGGCGTTCTGGTCGTGGTGGTTGCGATAGGTCGATTGCTCTGGGGATGGCGCGAAGGACTGCTGGGAGCTACCTTGCTCCTGGCGGTTCCATACTTCACGACCCTGTCCACAGCCGCATACCCGGATGTCGTCGCCTGTCTCTGGACCGCCGCCGGATTCCTGTTCGCGCTCTTCGCGTCGCGCGAGCAGCGATCGAAACGACGGGCGGGATGGGCGCTGGGCGCGGGGTTGGCGATCGCTGTCGCGTTGTCCGCGAAGGTACTGGTCGCGCCGGTTTCGATCGGTATCGCCTATGCGCTGTGGGTTAACAGCAAGCTATCAACCCGATCACGGCTGACCAGTCTCGGTTATGTCGCGCTTGGTGTAGGCGCCGGGCTGATGATCGAAGCCGCAGCGTTCGCATCGATCGCCCACGATCCTTTGTTCCGGTGGCACGCCTTGTTAGCTACGCGATCCAACACGATCGGCGCGGGTGGCACGGAAGCATCGCCGGTGGTCACGATGCGCCTCGTAATCGACAGACTGACGATGCCGTTTCATGCGGGCGTCTCTGGCTGGGGGTTGCTCGGAATGACATTTTGGCCGGTCATGATCGCTGCGGGACTATGGTTGCGTCGTGCCCGCCCTCTGGTCGTTTGGGCCTGCGTTTCATACCTGGTGCTGGCGTTCGCACCCGTAAGCACGAACGGCGGCTGGC
>CAZWWW010000483.1:0-2552 GCA_964637715.1 uncultured Phycisphaeraceae bacterium
CCGGTTATACCGGAGGACCGCTCGAAGGCGGCTCGAACTGTACGGAATGCCACGGGTACAACCCCGGTCCGGGAAGCGTCGCGCTGACCGGTATCGGGCCGCGCTACATTCCCGGCGCGGTCTACGATATTACGTTGCATGTGACGGATCCCAATGAACTCGGCGCCGGGTTCGAGATCAGTGCCCAAACGACGACAGCCCACGTCGGAACCCTTATCCAATCCGACGTGACCAACACGCGACCCAGCGGACTCGGCGGGTCCGATCCGAACTACCTCACCCATACCCTGGCCGGCTTGCTGGATTCAGTAAACAACTGGGCGACCAACGGTAACGCCGCGGATTTTCATCTACAATGGCAAGCGCCCTCCAGCAACGTCGGGGGCATCGTGCTCTTCGGTGCAGGCATCGCCATGAACAACGACGAGGAGCAGACTGACGACATATACTACTCCACCTACGCGGCCCTTCAGGCGGCGGAACCGTTTGACGCAGACGGCGATCGGGACGGCGATCTGCGTGACGCGGCCACCTTCCAGCGCTGCTTCGGCACGACCGTCACCGATTCGCTCGATCCCTGTGCTTTTGTGGATGACGGTGACGGCGTAGTGGCACTCGACGACTGGTCGGGGTTTGAGGCGTTGTTTGACGGGCCCACGACGACGGTTCCGGCGGCTTACGTATTGGCGGACTATGTTCGCGGCGGTCTGCTGTACGATCGCTGGTGGTCCATCAACGGCGCGGACGCTCCCACGGGCAACCACCCTTTGTATCCCGAGACGGGCGGAAAGTCGGGGCGTGCCACCTTTCGCTGTAAGGAGTGTCACGGGTGGGACTACAAAGGGGTCGCCGGCGCCTATGGTTCGGGTCCTCATTTTACGGGTATCACCGGAATCTTCGGAACCACAAAAACGCCCCGCGAGATCTTCGATCTTCTCAAAGCCGACCCGGTCGAAACGCCCAACGGACACAACATGAACGCGTACGGTATGACCGACGCGGATATCTGGGACGTCGTCAAGTTCAGCCTCGAAGGCGTTGTCGATACGGACGACTTCATCGACGAGACCAACTCGTTCGTCGGGTTCGATCTGTTCGGCTCGTTCCTCTACGCCTCGGCGTGCGCGTCGTGCCACGGCGAACTGGGAACCGACATCCCCTTCGGGCCGGAAAGCGATCCATATTTCCTGGGTGACGCCGCAAGGGGAAACCCGTGGGAGATGCTCCACAAGATGCGCTTCGGGCAACCGGGAGAACCCATGCGCGGGGCCGAACTCCTCGGATGGAGCGATGAAGTCCTGGCCAACGTCGGGGCGTTCGCCCAGACAACGCTGCCCTGAACGTCGAACACGGCGACACCGAACGGCTCGGGCAGGGTGCGGGGCATCCAGGCGTTGATACAAGGTCTCCTTTTCTTTCACGAATCCTCTGTGCCGCGCAGTTGACGCGCGTATAATCCGATAGAACCCCTGTGCGGCCATCGATGTCCGGTCGCACCGCGTGTGCGGGTGACCGAACGCACCGCATGAAACAACGGATCGGGTTTCGCGAGACGACGACCATGATATTTCAACCACCCTTACCGCCTAAGTATTCGTCGCTGTCCCAGGACGACATGGCCGACCGCATCGCAGCCCACAAGCGATCATTCGGCAAGCGGCTTGTCATCCTCGGTCATCACTATCAGGAGGACGAAGTCATCCGCTTCGCCGACTTCACCGGCGACAGTCTTAAGCTTTCACAGATCGGCGGTCAGCAGAAAGACGCCGAGTTCATCGTCTTCTGCGGTGTACACTTTATGGCCGAGTCCGCGGACATGCTGACAAGCGACCATGTCAAGGTGATTCTTCCCGACCTATCCGCCGGGTGCAGCATGGCGGACATGGCCGAGATTGAACAACTCGAGGACGCCTGGGCGTTTGTCGTTGAGGAATGCGGCGCCGACGTCGTGCCGATCACCTACGTCAACTCCACCGCAGCGATCAAAGCGTTCTGCGGTGGACACGGCGGGGCGTGCTGCACGAGCAGCAATGCGGACCGGGTGCTCAAGTGGGCGTTTCAGCAGGGTCAAAAAGTCTTGTTCCTGCCCGATCAGCATCTAGGTAGAAACACCGCCTACGCCATGGGCATCCCCCTCGACGAGATGATCGTGTTCGATCCCAAACAGGCGAACGGCGGCATAACTTCGGATCAACTTGACGGTGCGCGCGTGATCCTCTGGAAGGGGCATTGCAGCGTACACGCCCTGTTCAACGCGGCGCAGTGCGATGAGATTCGTCGAGTCGATCCGGACTACAAGATACTTGTCCACCCGGAATGTACCTGGGCGGTGGTGCAGAAGGCGGACCTCGCAGGCAGTACGGAGTTCATCATAAACACAGTGCGCGAATCGCCGTCGGGATCGAAGTGGGCAATCGGTACCGAGGTTCATCTCGTCAACCGGCTGACGAATGCCTACACCGACCGTATCGTCCGAAGCCTGGCGGGTATCCAATGTCTGTGCACGACCATGTTCCGTATCGATCTGAAACACCTCTTGTGGTCGCTTGATG